>CAMOVR010000151.1 GCA_946627565.1 uncultured Clostridia bacterium | reverse complement strand
CTCCATATTCATATGGCAAAACCACTTTAACAGTGAATTTTCCTTCCATGACCCGAAACTCAACACGCCCTTCAACATTGTTCACAATATGCTGAATACTTCTCACGCCAAGTCCATACTCTGATTTACGAATATCCTTTTTTGAAGAAACCCATCCATTTTTCGTCTTTTTGATCTCTTTTTCAGAGCATGGATTTGTACAGTATAGATATAGCATGTCTCTTGAACGGGAAATACTGAGTTGAACAACACGTTCCTTATTATCGCATTCGGTTCTGCATATCCCCTCAACAGCATTGTCCAGAATATTCCCAAGCATTGCACAGAAATCTGTTTCCGGGATGGGAAGCTGTTTCAGTGGATACGGATCAAACTGAAAATGAATATTGTTTTTTTGCATAGCCATTGACTTCGCTAATATGAGCGCATCGATTGCACATGAACCGGTCCATTTGTACTGTGCCTGGTCCAATGATGACTGAGCCTCCTTAGCATATACTTCAGCTTCATCACGGTTTCCCTGCATAATCATGGACCCCAAAGTTTCATAATGGTGCTTCAGATCATGTTTCATTTCCGTCAGCCGGATATACATCATTTCCAATTCATCCGCGGATTGTTTTGCTTTTTCTATATTTGCAATTTCCATACGATATCTGTTCTCGTTCTCCATACTTCTGGACATCAGATGAAAAAGGATAATGGTTAAAGCCAACATAAAAAGTATGCCCAGGTAAGCCCAGACAAAAAAACGGTGCTGAGAATTCTGCTCATATGCAGCCGTCTGAACTGCATATACAGCTTCTTCTGTTATTAATGCAGCAATACCCGTAAGAAGAAATGCTATCAAAGCAGGCCAATAATTGGAAGAATACTCTTTGCGAAGAAAAGTAGTCAGCCAGATAAGGAGCAGAAGAATGCCGTTTGAAATGATCAGCATTCCGATTCGGATACTTGTTTGCTCCATCATCATATCATATGTAATACCGGGAAATGATGCGATAACATTGAGAACCAGTGGAATTTCGGTCAGAACAAGTACTGATAATACGCATGACCAGAACAAGCCAATATACCAGGGGTCCTTCGAGCATGTAAAGGCAAAAAGCAAGGGAAAAAGAAATACAGCAACATCTGGAAATTGTAGTTCTGTAAAAGACTGCAATGACAGGAACCCTGTAATCGCAGCAATGAAGAGTACTTCCTGGATTCTATGCTGCTTTTTAAGATGAAGGCGATGCATCATAAACCAGATAAAAAGCCACGCTTCAAACAAATTAGTACCAATTTCAATAATTGACCACATGATTTTGTATGCCCCCCTGATAATAGGAGTCGAAAACATCACATAGTTGCCGATAACAGGATCGCGCAACCGGAATCACGAAACCCGTTGTCAGACGCAGCTCTTTTCTCTGGATGGATTGCACATTCATCACGTTTACAATATAGCTGCGATGACACTGTACAAATAGTTCATTGGGAAGTTTTCCATCCAGCATTGCCAGAGTTCCTCGAATTGTGATGATTCCTTCCACATCCTGGAACCGGTGTATTTCAATATGCGGAGAATGAGCCTCAATATATAAAATCTGATCATATCGTAACACAATACGTTTTCCGCCGTTGGATAATATCAGATATTCGTTGTGTGCCAGTGTAAACTGGCGATAAGCTACATCCAGGCACAAAGATAAATCCTCAAAAGAGATCGGCTTGCTCAGATAGCGAAAAGCGTGAACAGCATATCCTTCTTTTGCGTAAGCCTCAGAAAGGGTAATAAATACAATCATCGTCTTCTGATCTCTTTTTCTGATTTCCCAGGCCAGATCCAGTCCATTCATTTCCTTATCAAACAGTATATCCAGTAGAAACACATCTGCCCGGAGACCTTTCTCCAGGTCAGCGAGCAAATCTTCCGATGAACGGTAGGAAATTACCTTTGCCTCTTCACGGTGGTTTCTTCTGGTCCATTCATGCACTTGTGTTTCCAGTTCATCCAGATATGCGGGATCATCGTCACAGATAATTATATTCAACAGTATCCCCCCTTTACTCAATGTTTCCTCTGCTTTTTGATAATTGAAAATCTATAGAATTATAGCAATCTTATCCGTTTTATGTACTCTTTGTTTTGAATAGACACAAAAACGTCGTGAATTGTTCTTTTCCTCACCGGACAGACCATTATGAGGATAGCCCTGTACACGTAAATGTTTGAAAATCCGACGGCATTGCTAAAATAACGACAGCGGTTTTTTGTTCCCCATCAGGCTGAAAATGCACATTCCCTGTCCCGGGAGTGAAGGTCACCATTCCCTGCCCGTTCACAGCAGGCAGAAACAGGGTGTGCAGAAAGCAAAAGCCTGACCGACACACGATTTTTCCTTCCTGTTGTCACCAGATTGCAGTTCCTTAAGCCTCAGAGTATAATCGTGGAAAAATCAGGATATGGAAGAGGGTGAGCACGTTGAAGATTGTCATTCTTGAGGATGACGCTGTACAGGCTGGGCAGATCAGCGATTATCTTCTCCAGTATCAGCAGCAGCATGCCGGATTTCAGTATGTTTTCAAAACCTATTCCACCGGTGGGCGTCTGCTGGAAGAGTACAGGCCGGATACAGATCTGCTGCTGCTCGATATCCAGATCCCTGACATGCTGGGCATCGATGTGGCACGGCAGATCCGTCAGAAGGATTCCCGGGTGATGATCATTTTCGTCACAAATCTGGCCCAGTACGCCATTGAGGGCTATTCCGTCAGCGCACTGGACTATGTGCTGAAACCCATCAATTTCTTCTCTTTCAGCAAAAAACTGGACCGGGCCATCCGGGTGCTGTCCCATCTGAAGAATGACCTGAAACTGGAGATCAAGAGCAAAAACGGCAGCCGCTGGATTGATGCCGATGAAGTGACCTACATTGAAGTACGGTCCCATGAGGTGTGCATACACACAGAGCAGGAATCCATCCGGCAGTGGGGTACCCTGGCACAGTACGAGTCTCTGCTGCAGCCGCTTCATTTCATCCGCTGCAACGCCAGCTTTCTGGTCAACCCCAAGTATGTCCGTACTGTGGTCAGGGACCAGGTGGATGTGGCCCGGGATATGCTGCCCATTTCACGCACCTTCCGGAAGGATTTCCTGAATACGCTTGCCCAGTACAAAGGAGGGACGCTGTAATGCCCGGATTGCCTACCTGGTACAATGCGCACTGGCAGGCGCTGCTGCTGTGGCAGGCCTTCCTTCTCGTGCTGCCCTTTGCCTGGGCACTGAAACGCCGCCGGCACGGCATCCCGGGTGTCATCGCCTGTCTTGCAGGCGGTGCCATTGTCATCGATCTGCTGAGCAGGATGATCTGGACGATCCATCCGCTGATGCAGCTGTTTGGCATAGCCGTGCTGTACATAATCCTGATCGGCGCGGTATATATCTGCTTTGATATATCTTTCTGGTCATCCATGTTTCTGGCCTCCTCCGGTTATATCACGCAGAATATTGCAAGCTGCATAAAGGTGCTGCTTAGCTTTATCAGGCCTTTCTCAAGCCTCATGGGGACCACACACGGGGTTCTTCTTACCGATCTTTTCATATACGGCGGCGTCGGACTGACTGCCTTTTTCATCTTCCGCTCCTACACCGTGAAGGGAGAGAGTGAGTTCAACAACCGGCTCAAAGCTGTCTTTTCGGTGATTGTTCTGTTTGTCTGCGCGGGGCTGATTCGAATCGATGCAATCCTTGGCCTGCCTGAAATACGGTCCTATGGAGTACAGGACAGAGTCTATCAGATCCTCTCCAGCTGCTTTATCCTGGCCCTGCAATACGGTGTTCTGGAACGCGAAGATATGTCGCGTCAGATGGATGCGATGCGTGAGCTGATCCACCATCATCGGGTCCAGTTCGAAACCAGCAAACAGAATGCCCAGATCATCAACGAAAGCCTGCATGATCTGAAAAAGATGCTCAGCGATTTCCGTGGGCACCTTTCCGAGGAAGACATCAACACCATTCAGTACCGGATAGGCGGCATCGCAGCGGTGGCCCGTACAGGCAATGAGATTCTGGATGTCCTGCTGATGGAAAAAGCAGTCCTCTGTACACAGAAAGAAATCCAGATCACCTGCTATGCCTGCGAATCGGATCTGGATTTCCTGGAGGATATTGACCTGTATTTCCTGATGAACAACCTTCTGACCAATGCCATGGAGGCCACAGAGAAAATGCCTGCGGGCGAACGGTTCATCACCATCAACATATCCCGCAGCGGGGATATGGCCCTGATCCATATGGAGAATTCCTGCCAGGGGCCTGTGAAAATGGAGAACGGCCTTCCCAAGAGTCAGCGCGATCCCCGCTATCACGGCTTTGGCATGAAGAGCATTGCAAGGCTCGTGGACAAATACGACGGGGCACTGGCGGTAAAAGATATGGGGAACGTATTCTGCGTGGACATCACCTTGTTTGAGAATGCACAGAAAGCCTCATAATCCGTCTGTTTCCGTGAAAGCCGCCTGCAGGTCCCGGATGATCTGCCGTGTGTGGTCTGCAGCGCCTTCCGTGGTAAGATGATTGTCCGTTTCAAACATATAGATACCGGAAAACAGTGAATCTTCCATATCCGATATAACCCGGGCATGCAGCGTCCTGCGAAACCAGGCGTCCAGTGCAGCCCGGGCTTCTTTTGTGCTGTCCATGGAGAGGGCTTCTATGTTGCGGGGTGCATAGCTGAACCAGACACGGACACCGGATGACAGAAAACGGTCATACACCGCATTGATGGATTCAGCAAAAGGTTCCCTGGTGAAGGCTTCCACCGTGTACTGCACAGGAAGGCCATAGATGGGTTTGGCGGAAGTAGCGTTTGGCCTTGGCAGCACATAGTCGCCGTAAGCATTGTAGGACGCGGTGGAAGAGGGATTCCCGTCCTCATCAAAATCGGAAGGGGAAAAGGCGTAGCTGCCTTCTTCCAGGCCGGTACGTATGCTGAGATAGTCTGACAGGGCCGGCATCACGTTGTCATAGGTGCGAAGATCCAGCAGTGTCAGGGCATCATAGTTGGCCTCCATCATATTAAACAGCGTATGGCTCAGAACATTGCTGGTGCTGAACTGATAGTTGGTCGCATCAAATTCCGGCGCATGAACCAGCACATCCCCCTCCCGCATGCAGGTGAGCATGATCTCCATCTGCGGCCGGACATTCGTGTAGGCGAAAACACCCATGTTCACCACATCGTAATCCGGAAAGCTTTCATCAATCATCTGACAGTCGTAACCGAAACGCGCCGCGGATCCGGAAAACAGCACGATCTTGGCATGGTCTTTCAGAGAAAGCAGCCGGTCATGCTTATCCGCAAAGGTTGCAAAATAGGTCATGTATCTTGGTGCCGTCGCTGCATTGATATGCAGATGCGCCAGTTTTCTGCATTCTGAGAAGGCAAGCGGATCCAGATGAGTCAGACTGTCATAGAGGTAGAGGTCTTCAACCGCCGCATTATGGAAAGCGTCTGCGCCAATCTCCCGGAGTGTGGGCGGAAGCATGACAACCCGGCTCCTGATACCTGAGAAAGCGCCTGAGGAGATGCCTGTCACCTGTTTTCCCCGGATCACCTGAGGGATGCAAAGTAGTTCAGCTTCTCCCTCAAAGCCGGTGATGCATACGCCGTCGCTGCTTTCCTGCACGGAGAAAAGCGTTTCATCGCTCCATGGCTGCCACATGGCATACAGCTGTCCGGTTTCTTCACTGACCGCGGTGCGGCTTCCCAGTCCGATCTGTGTCCCGGATCCGTCCGGCCGGGTATTCCAGGCGTACAGGGTAAAGCCTTCCCGATGAAACAAACTGATGCCCTGCGAAGTGTTGGCCCGCAGCTTACCGTCTGATACCGGAAGAATCACGCTGTCTTCGCCCGCATCCGTCAGCCCGCCGCAGCCATGGTAGCACAGCTTCCGGCTGCAGGGCCGATAGATCACGCGGACAGTCATGGAATCAGAAACGCTGTGAAGAATCAGCGTCTGCTTTCCCCCCTCTGCTGCAACGGTATAATCCGGATAATCCACTGAATCAAAGGTATAACCGTATTCCGGAATCAGCAGAAAAGATGCGTCCTCCCCGCTCCGCACGGTCACAACGCTGCGCCGGGCCTGAAAACCCGTACCCGCTTCAACAGCCACATCACACAGTTTCATCTGGACTGCAGCCGGTGTCTGAGAGCAGCCGGCGAGAAGCATCAGAGAGAACATAAGGACTGCGCACATCTTGATTTTCAGCACATGCGGTCACCGCCTTTCCGAATGTATGCATCGTATCATGGCCTGTCCGGTGTGTAAATCGGCCGGATATGTCAAATGTGAATGCAAACATGCGGATTGTGCAGTTTCATCTTGCCGGGTTATTTCCGTCCTGTTATATTCCGGCCAGCGAATGGCGCGGAGAAAGATCACTGATCAAAGAGGAGGCTGGAGGGACTTCCGCTGGGTATTCGCGCAAATATGCAACTGTACTGGAGGAGGAATCATCGGTGAAGAAACTGCTTGAAAACAAATCCTATGGCTACTGGATCACACTTGCACTGAGTGTGCTGTCTGTGATTACCGCTGTTGTGTATCTGATCATGTACAACGGTTCCCGTTACATGTCCATGCCGGCAGCCATCCTTCCCATTGTCGGCGCTGTTGCCGCTGTAGGCCTGGGCTTCGTCCGTGGCGGCGGCAAGTGTGCCAATGCCGTTCTGGCTCTTTGTGACTTTGTGGCTCTTCTGTTTTACATCTACGGTATTTACTTCTACGTTTCCGTTGTGCTGGTGGGCATTCAGGCCTCCAGTTTCAACAGTCAGTTTGTGATCTGCACGGGCCTGTTTGCGGTTCTGCTGATCGCCAACCTGATCAACGTGTTCCTCAAGCAGGAAAAGGAGGCGAAGTAATCATGAAGAAGTCCCTGATTCAACGCATTCTTGCCGTCATTCTGACACTGGTTCTGGGTGTCTCCGTGCTGGGCAACATCATTGCCTCTGAAAACGAGACCATGGTCAACAACGCCCTGGGCGTCACTCCCTTCAAAGTGGAAATTGATCCCAATGCAGCCCAGCACGATTCCGAGTATTTCAAGTCTGATTTTGACAATCTGGGCGATCTCATCGCCGCCGGTGCCAGCATGACCGAAGAGGTTATGGCAGAAGGCGCGGTACTGCTGAAGAATGAGAACCAGGCCCTGCCCCTGACTTCCGGCAGCAAGGTAAGCGTCTTTGGCGTTACCTCAGCCGATCCCATCTATGGAGGCACAGGTTCCGGCTCTGTAGACACCAGCAAGGCCACCAGTTTCTATGCTGCTTTTGAAGAAGCAGGCCTGATCATAAACCCCGTCCTGCTCGAGCAGTACTCCACCACCTGGAACACCGCCCCCAATCCGGGCAACTGGCGTGGTGAAGGCGCTGAATCCTACGATCCCTCCATCCATTACCGCCGTGCCAACGTGGGCTGGGCCGGCAGCGGCGGCCGCTACATCGGCGGTGTGCCGTGGGATGATGTCAACAGCACCTGCGGTGACAGCTTTGCTGATTACAGCGAGGCTGCCATCTACATCCTGGGCCGCGTGGGCGGCGAAGGTTCCGACCTGCCCAAGACCGGCGCCCCGGATGCTTTCAACGGCGACTTCCTGCACCTGAGCCAGAGGGAAATGGACACCCTGAAGGGTCTGAAGGCACTGAAGGACGCAGGCGTATTTAAGAAGGTCATCGTCATCTACAATGGCGCCAGCATGGTGGGGGCTGACTTCCTCAAGGATCCCGCCTACGGTGTGGACGCCGCCATGTGGGTCGGCGCTCTGGGCCAGAACGGCGCTGTGGCCGTGGGCAAGATGCTGACAGGCGAATATACCCCCTCCGGATGCCTCAGCGATACCTTCTGGATGGACCACACCATGAACCCCGTCAACGTAAACTATGGCTACTGGATCTATCAGGATTCCGAAGCCATGGGCATCCTGAGCAAGAAAGGCAACCAGTTCGTACCCGAACCCACACTGGACGCCTATACCGTGTACCAGGAAGGCATGTATCTGGGCTATCGCTACACCGAGACCCGCTATGAGGATGCCGTTCTGGGCGCAGAAAATGTCGGCGACTACAACTATGAGGATGTGGTGGCCTATCCCTTCGGCTACGGCGAGAGCTATACCCAGTTTGAGCTGAGCAACTTCAAGGCCGTGAAAAACGGCGACCGCACCTACGATATCACCGTTGACGTGACCAACACCGGCAGCACCTACTCCGGCAAGAAGACCGTGCAGATCTACGTTGCCAAGCCCTACGGTGACTATGCAAAACAGAACCAGATCCAGGTTCCCTCCGTGGAACTGGTGGAATTCGGCAAGACTTCCGTGCTGGCTCCCGGCGCAAAAGAGACCCTGAAGATCTCCGTGGATGAGAAGTATTTCTCTTCCTTCGACGCCTACGGTGCCGAAACATATGTCCTCATGGACGGCGATTACTACCTGATCGCCGCAGAGAACGCCCACGATGCCGTCAACAACCTTCTGGCTGCCAAGGGAGCAGATGCTTCCAGAATGGTGGGCACCGGAAACGCTGATATGACCGCGAAATTCACCCTGTCCTTCGACAAGGAAAAGTATGCCTTCTCCGATGCCACCGGCAATCCCGTCACCGCCATGTTCGACTATGCCGACATCAACCGCTATGAAGGCCGCGGCGACAACCATGTGGACTACTATAACCGCTCCAACTGGGCCGGCACGGTTTCCCTCGACCGTGAGAACGGCGTGCCGGTGCTGAAGGCCACCAAAAAGATGGCCGAGGATATCCTGAAGCAGTGTCCTGTTGCCTATAATATGCCGCTGGCCGAGTCTTCCGGCACCTATCCCACCTACGGCAGGAGCGCCGGTCTGAACCTGATTGACATGATGGGTGTGGCCATCGACGATCCGCTGTGGGATACCTTCATGGATCAGCTGACATGGGACGAAACCGTGAAGCTGGTGGCCAATGGTCAGCACATCACCGCACTGGTGGAGTCTGTGGGCAAGCCTGAGACCAAGGATGAAAACGGCCCCAACGGCTTCAACCAGGCATACAGCAAGAACACCGAAGGCCTTGCATACCGCAGGGAACGGGCTGCCGGACACGTGGACGCGGAAGGCAAACTGACGGCTGATGCCGATCCCAATGCCAACCTGAAGACCACCGCCATGCCCGCCAACGGCATCATCGCCTCCACCTTCAACCGTGATGTGGCCTACCGTGCCGGCAACAT
>CAMOVR010000150.1 GCA_946627565.1 uncultured Clostridia bacterium | reverse complement strand
CAGCCGGAGAAGGGCTGACTGCCTCTTGTCCATTCTTTGGGATAGTTGATACTGGCAAGCCGGATGCAATTTCCGAAAGCTGAACCTTCTAGGGTGACGATGCTGTCAGGAAGAGTGACATTTGCCAGATATTCACAGGCATAGAAAGCAGAGCTGCCAATCTTTTCCGTACCGTCCGGGATGGAAATTTCCTTTAGGGATTTGCAGTAGGAGAAGACATTGGAGCCAATTTCTTTAAGTCCCTCTGACAGATGAACATCAGCAAGTTTGTCACAGGAATCGAACGCATTGTTGCCTATGGTCTCGGTTCCACCGGCTATTGTCACAGTCTTGAGGCTGTCACAGTTATAGAACGCATAACTTCCGACAGCTTCCACACTTCCCGGAATGGAAACGCTCTGTATCGTCTGATTCTCCCTGAATGCATTATTAGCTATAGAGACCACACGATGTCCTTCAATGTCATCCGGAATTGTGACGTCTGTAGCTGTTCCGGTATAGCCATCTACTGAACAGGTATCATCAGTGATGGGAGTATAACTCCAGTCGCCTGAGACTGTACTGCCGGATCCTCTTGAAACAGGATGCGTTATCAGGACATCTTCAGTCTGTATTGTGATAACAGTTTCTGCAGAAGCAGCTTCCGGATCAGCTGGTTCAGGCTGAAGGTCAGATTCATCGTCTTTCGAGACCTCTGTGCGGATATCACTGGATACACCATCGTCACTGGCTGGAGGCTGCTGAGTGTGCTCATCATTTCCATTGATTCCTGAGAAGAGAAGCTCCATCTGCGTTACGATTTGTTCATTACTGCCCGGCGTAGCTGCATATGCTGAGCCGGTTGTGGAGACAAACAGTGTGATACAAAGTACAACGGACAGAAAACGTTTCAGAAACATGCTGTTCACTCCTTACTCGGCCGAACCGGAAATATCTTCTGTACTGAATCCGTGATCCTGTGCGAACTGATAAGCCGTGCTGCCGGGAACACAGCCAATGGTAAGCTGTCCGCAGCCGTCGAAGGCATCTTCGGCAATATCAGTTACAGTTGGCGGAATCTGTACATAAACAAGTGCTGTGCAGTCCCTGAAAGCTCCTTTGCCGATACTCTCCAGCTGATCTCCCAGATAGGCTGCCTGGAATCTGCCTCCTGCAAATGCTTCGTCTTCAATCCGCAGTATCTGCTGAGGCAGGGTAATCTGAGAAGATATTTCACCGTAAATCCCGATCAGGTGCGGTGACTGTGCACCTGACAGATTACCGCCAATGTAAAAATGTACATTTCTGAGATTCTGCTCTACGATCAGAACCTGAAGAACACCATTGCTGTCGGCGTGAAACTGGTTCAGATAAAGCACTTTGTCCTCTGGCAGGCCATCCGTTATGTCAGCTCCACGGGTGGCAATAAAGGAATACGCCTCATCAGGCGCACATTTGTCACATGTAACCGTGACAGCATGCTGCTGTGGATCGTATGTGATGCTGTCTGCCATGGCAAGGCCGGAAAACAGCATGCACGCCATCAGAAAGAATGCACTATAGAGAATACAGTACTTTTTTCCCATAAATACCTCCATCTGGGTTGTATGTAACATGATCTGACACCGTCTATTATATTCGTTCTGGACGGTGTATGGAATTGCACATACAAGTAGCTAAAAGGATACATTTGTTGATTTTGATTCAAATGAAGTGATGAAAATATAATTGTGTTCTGTGCGGATGCGAGGTAGTATAACAAACAAAAAAGTAAATAGTAGAAACTTATAAATCAGTAACAATTGAGACGATGGGTAAGGTGATCTGATTCCTGTTTCCGAAATATGCAGGTCCTGATCCTTTGAATAGGGTATAAGTGCCAATTCAGTTTCTGCTGATAACGCCGCATTATCTGTCAAGTCCTGTTTCTTAAGCTGGTTGAAAGAGTAATACAGCACGGTCAGCGCCTAAAAAACTCAATCCCGGGTAAGATCAGAAATGAATTCTGGACTGCAGGCTATTGATGATACAGTCCTGTTCTCCTCTTCACTGAGCAGCCTATTCCCATCTGAGTCAGAGCCATGACCAACTGCCTTGAGGTTCACATCAGGAAAATCCTCTTCATTGTTCTACTCAGTCAAATCAGATATACAAATCAGGGGAAACGACAAACATATCAAAAACAGAAACACTCTATTGCTGCTTCCAACTACGGATGTTCATATTAGCCTATGTTATTCCTCCCTTTTACGGATTTCTGACATTGCCGTTCATATTCTATCATACGCATTTTTATGTTCTGTAATTGAAATGTTCACCCTATATTGTCCACCAGAATACTGAGTGCTGTACACTCATATTGTGGCTTCCTCGGGTAAGGGAGGTTTTTACGGTTACGATAAGCGGCTGTCTCACCATGGACACGATGATACACATTCTTCATTCGTGGATTTCAATGGGTAAACCGTCCGGATCCCTGAAGAAGGTCATGGCCTTGCCCGTATATTCGTCAAACCTGACAGGTTCGCATTCAATACCATTTTCTGCCAGTTCTCCGACTGTGTGTTTTACATCTTCCACATGGAAGGCAAGGTGACGCAGTCCATATGCTTCCGGATTGGTTACACGGCTGGGCCGGCTGTGCATGATGAACAGCTCAAGTTCTGTTTCTTCGTTGATTTTCAGATCAATCTTCCAGTCATCCCGTTCCTTGCGGTAATTGGAACGGATCACTGGAAAACCCAGGACGTCGCTGTAAAAATGCAGGGCGGCATCCCTGTCAGAACAGATGACTGCAATGTGGTGGATCCTGTCCAGAGTCATATCATTTCCCTCACTTTATGTGTTTTGCTTTGGAACCCGTATCGGGTCATGCAGCAAGGTTGGTATGCTTATAATCTGCGGGTTTACCTGTACATATGTCTGGTTTTCCTTCAGACAGATGCTGTTCGGGACAGGTGCATCCGGTTCACAGTGGACATTGTTTTTCTCATATACACACAGTACGCTCTTGGAACCGTAATGGATGTCTGGCCCGGTCTGTAACTGGCTGATGCGGGTATGCGGAATGAAGGCCCAGATGAGCCGTAGATGCCCGGCCTGGCTTTTGTGTATTGCAGGACCGAACCCAGCCACCAATGAACCGCAGGCATGCGGGATAAGGAATCTGTGACATTTGGTCAGAAGGAACCGCCCTCCCGGATACCATCCCAGTATTTCCAGATGATGCGGTCACTTTGCTGCTGGAAAGAGTCAGCCAGGGTATTCCGGCGGAGCCGCATACCCAAGCTATGGCTATGATTAGCAGTTCGGCATGGGATATGGGAGATCCTGCTCTGCAGGCAACTGGGATTTACATGAAGTGTGTCCGGGAGTTGATGTGCAACCCATCCTTGAAACGTCTGAAGGTACTGGATTAGCAGACCTGTCTGCTGACATTTGCAAACAAAGCTTTATCTTTGCTTTTTACACTTTGTTATGATTAAAATATGATGCCCCTACGGAACATAGCTGAATGCAGTTGGAAAACCCGATTCTCCAACAGCTTGTTGGAGTTTATTATCCCGAGGCAGCAACGCAACCTGATTCAGTTTTGCCTTCAATATCTGGGGCAACCTGCTGGAGTTTTTTCTGATATGCTGGAGTATCACACTCAATCGTTTGTGCGATCATAAAAAGGCGGCAGACGAAGCCACCGCCAAAGAGAAATCACTGATTACCGTACAACAGTTGGGATAGTGCCACAAAAGCAGTAGCGTAAGCCAAAGTAAAAGTATCATAATCCACTTTCTCACCGATAACAGTCTCATTCGGGTAAACTGTTGCTGTTAGAAGATTATTATCTGGATCATACTGAAGATGCAGACATTCATCAGTTCCATAAAATGTAGCATTGATGAGTGACTCTGAAACGTTCACATAGATTTCAGTTGTAGTAACAGCAGTCTCAGTAATCTTCGTGATTTTTTCCAGCCAGGCCTCTGATACTTTCACCGCATTATAATACGCAATCGTTTCTATGCTTGCTGTTGCGGCAAATGTGGCCCAGTTGTCCGGGGTGGAAAACCAGTCGGCTGTAGAATAGTCATACTGCTTTAACAGTAACGCCGAATTATAGCTATATTCCGCTATGACATTGGGTGCGGATGCTGTTGTCTGTATTGCTGTGGACTTGCTCGCATCTTCAAGCTTTTTCTTCAATTCGTCTTTGTTCTCTGAAAGCCCATTGCCGGATATGTATCCTTCCGTATTATTATACTTGACTGCGAACATATCCAGCTTCGAATCATATCCCGTGACCGTCAGGGTACTTCCTTTGTCTGCGGTTGTCAGATATTTACCTTGAGAATCCTTGATCAGGATATCTGCCCTGGTGCTTACAGTCAGTGATGTTTCCGCTGCAGAAATGGCTGTAATCGACAGGCAGAGAATCAGGAATGCAGTGAACAGAGATACCAGCTTTTTCATGGGCTTGCTCCTTTCAATAACGATTTTTTATTATTCTACCTTATAGCTTTCCTGATTCTGTACTTTTCATTTTCGCATACAAAACAGCTGGGTATGAGACAAACCCAAAACCCTACGGAAATACAAGTGTCATGCTACACTGGTAAGGCTGTTAAGGTATCTGGCATTCGTTTGGATACCGGAGCTGTCATGCAGGGGGACAGACCTCGTTCGGCGAAGATTTTTCGTAAAAAGGGCTTGACCCTGACGCTGCGTCATACCTTATACTTCATCCAGCACGGGCAGAAAGGAGGATCCTGCATGATGACGGTTCATGAAGTCAGCGCCCTGACAGGTGTGAGCATACGGACACTGCAGTATTATGACCGTATCGGGCTTCTCAGGCCGGCCGGGCGCACAGATGCCGGATACAGGCTTTATGATGATGCCTCCATGGAAACCCTTCAGCAGATCCTGCTCTACAGGGAACTGGAATTTCCCCTGAAGGATATCCGGGAGATGATGTGCAGTCCGTCTTTTGACCGCGAGAAAGCGCTGGAGCAGCAGATCCGTCTACTGGAAATGCGCAGGGAACGACTGGAACAGCTGATCCTGCATGCCCGCAGCATAAAGGAAAAAGGAGAGAACAGTATGGATTTTACAGCATTTGACGACGGGAAGATCCAGGAATATGCCAGACAGGCCCGGGAATCCTGGGGCGGAACGGAAGAATTCCGGGAGTATGAACAGAAGGCAGAAAACAGGACAGGGGAGGAAACCCGGCAGCTGGCTGAGGGCCTGATGAGGATTTTTGAGGAATTCGGCACACTGCGCGGGGAAGACCCGGCATCTCCTGAGGTTCAGCAGAAGGTGAAAAAGCTGCAGGGCTATATCACGGAACACTACTATACCTGTTCGGAAAGCGTCCTCCGCGGTCTCGGGGAGATGTATGCCGGCGGCGGTGCATTTACCGAAAACATTGACCGCGCAGGCGGCGAAGGCACGGCCGGGTTTGTACGGGACGCCATAAGGATCTACACGGACAGATAAAAAGCAGCGGCCCCTCCGGAAAAAACGGAGGGGCCGCACATGTATGGGGAGGATTACAGATTGACAGGGGGAATGCCGTCGAAGCCACGCTGGAGGTCTTCGTCGGTGGGAATGTAGTCGGTCATCTGACCGTCATGGAAACGCTCGTAGGCCACCATGTCAAAGTAGCCCGTGCCGGTCAGGCCGAAGAGAATGGTCTTTTCTTCGCCGGTTTCCTTGCACTTCATGGCCTCGTCGATGGCCACCCGGATCGCATGGGCACTTTCGGGAGCCGGCAGGATGCCTTCCACCCGGGCGAAGTCCTCAGCCGCCTGGAAGACTCTGGTCTGTTCAACGGACCGGGCTTCCATGTAGCCGTCATGATAAAGCTGGGAAAGGATGCTGCTCATGCCGTGGTAACGCAGGCCGCCTGCATGGTTCGGGGCGGGAATGAAGCCGCTGCCCAGGGTGTACATCTTGGCCATGGGGCACACTTTGCCCGTATCGCAGAAGTCATAGACGAATTTGCCGCGGGTAAGGCTGGGGCAGGAAGCGGGTTCTACAGCGATGATCTGGTAATCCGCTTCGCCGCGGAGCTTTTCGCCCATGAAGGGGGAGATCAGGCCGCCCAGGTTGGAACCGCCGCCTGCGCATCCGATGATGATATCCGGCTTAATGCCGTACTTGTCCATGGCGATCTTGGTTTCCACACCGATGACGGACTGGTGCAGCAGGACCTGATTGAGCACGGAGCCCAGAACATAGCGGTAGCCTTCCGTGCTGGTGGCAACTTCCACAGCCTCGGAAATGGCGCAGCCCAGGCTGCCCGTGGTTCCGGGGAACTCTTCCAGGATCTTGCGGCCCACGTTTGTGGTGTTGCTGGGAGAGGGAGTGACGGAAGCGCCGTAGGTGCGCATCACTTCACGGCGGAAGGGCTTCTGTTCATAGGAGACCTTGACCATGTAAACCTTGCAGTCCAGGTCAAAGTAGGAGCAGGCCATGGAAAGGGCAGTGCCCCACTGGCCGGCACCGGTTTCGGTGGTGACGCCCTTCAGGCCCTGCTTCTTGGCATAGTAGGCCTGGGCAATGGCGGAGTTGAGCTTGTGGCTTCCGGAGGTGTTGTTTCCCTCAAACTTGTAGTAGATATGCGCCGGGGTGCCCAGTTTCTTTTCCAGGCAGTAAGCCCGAACCAGGGGAGAGGGACGGTACATCTTATAGAAGTCCAGTATTTCCTGGGGAATGGGGTAGTCGCGGGTGTCATTGTCCAGTTCCTGACGGATGAGTTCCTCGCAGAATACAGGAGCGAGGTCTTCCGCCGTCATGGGCTGAAGGGTGCCGGGATGAAGAAGGGGAGCAGGCTTGTTCTTCATGTCGGCACGGACATTGTACCAGCAGGTGGGCATTTCGTGTTCTTCAAGGTAAATCTTGTAAGGGATCGCTTTGCTCATGGGGATGCTCCTTTCTTCTTGCCTCTCTCAGGAGGTTTCTTGGGATCGATCGGGGCATGTCCATAAAAAGAACCCTGCCCCAGTATTGTGCTGGGACAGGGGAATCATCTTCTCCTGCGGTGCCACCCGGCTTGACGCATATCGCGCCCGCTTAGTCCGTACTTTTATACGGCTGCCTTTGATCACGGAGGGCTCTCCGTCGCCCCTACTCGGCAAATGCCTTTGGGTTTGCCCTCGGAAGTCCATTCACATTCGTGCACGTACCACCTCACAGCACCGGTGGCTCTCTGAAACGATTCCTGAACGCTACTTCTCTTCCTCAACGGTATGACAGTATCATAAGCCCGGTCTGCCCCGGTGTCAAGCGGCAGAAATGTACTTTGCGTGTATTTCAGAAACCGGGAAGAAACATGGAACAGAGAATGTGTCCTGCCATGAAAAGGTGGACAGCGCCGGAAGGCGATTGGCCGGGGCATGCAGGGAGCGCGACGGAGATGCATGGGTACCGTGTTATCCCCTCTGTTTTCCTGCAATTTACTGAAATGCTTTTTTCTCTGCCTGTTTGAAGCAGAATGAAGAGCATTCATGCTTTGTCTGCAGGGCCCGGAATGCTGCTTTCATTCGATATTCCCTGCCGTGCGCATCCCATCTCTTAATCAGAACGTGCTTTGGACGGACCTTTGCCGCCTGAAGAGGCCAAGGAGAAGGAAACAGCCCCTGTATATGGACCTCTCCGGCCAGGTCCTTTAAGCTCTTGCAATCCTGAAAAATCCCTTTCCCGTTGATGCGATCCATGGCCTGTGGCATAATGTGCCATGAAGAATATCTGTGCCTGCCTGCAGGATGCGGGCAGTTTATCCCTGTGCAGCGGAACCACATCATGGACAGGAGACAGGAAATATGAAATACAGAAAACTTGGGAATACCGGCTTTACGGTATCGGCAGTATCCTACGGGGGCATCGTCTCAGCAGTACTCTATGACAAGGTGGTCTATATGGGGGACGGCCAGGCGGCATCGGACAGGTATGTCTCCTGGGCTGTGGAACAGGGTGTCAATTACTTTGATGTGGCGCCTACCTACGGGGATGCCCAGGAGAGGCTGGGAAATTCCCTGAAGCCGTACCGGAAGAACGTCTATCTGGCCTGCAAGACAGAGGAAAGAACCCGGGAGAAGGCAGAAAAACTGATGCAGGAATCCCTGAAGCTGCTGCATACGGATTATTTCGATGTCTATCAGATGCATACCCTGTCCAGAATGGAGGACATTGAAACGGCCTTCGGTCCCGGAGGAGTCATGGAGATGATGCGTGACATGAAGGAAAAGGGAATCGCCAGGAAGCTGGGCATCACCGCCCACAGTGAGGCGGTCGCCCTGAAAGCCCTGGAACTGTATGACTTTGATACGGTTCTTTTTCCCATCAACTGGCATATGCATATGGCTCATGGCATGGGCAGCAGACTGATTGCGGCCGTAAAGGAAAAAGGCATCGGGCTGCTGTGTATGAAATCCATGATCGAGCGCAGCTGGACAGAGGAAGAGCGGTATGCATCCGGGTTTAAAAAGTCATGGTGCAAGCCATAATATGGCTGAGTAGTTGTAAGAAAACCGACTGCTCAGAAAGGAGATAGCACAATCCAGACAAACCCGAATCCGCGGAGCGCTTCGCACACGCTCAGCACAACTACTCAGCCATACAAACCGACCAAGAAAGGAGCACGCCATGGAAAAACTGCCGACTGAAATCACGGAAAATGGGATTCACTACACGCTTCACGGGGATTACTACTTCCCTGACATCACCATCCCAGAATCGGATTCCAAGTCTATCGGAAAGTGGGGCCGGATGCATCGGGAATACCTGAAGGCGCACAGACCTGGACTGTACAGCCGGCTGATCCTGTCCGGCAAGCTGTATCAGTACTTGACTGACCTGAACGAGCAGGCTCAGGCCTGTCTGGAAACGATCATCCGGCAGATGTAGCACAGCGAGGGCGTTGACGAGAAGATGAAGGCGATGGACCAGATGCTGTGGGTTGGAAGGATGAACAACATCCGGCAGAGGGCGGAAGAGATTGTGATCATTGATATGGTACTGAGATAGCCTTCAAGACATATTCCCATCATGAGGTCACAAATTGTGACCTCATGATGGGTCTTCCCCTACAATTACCATAATTTCTATCTGAGGGCAGAAACTGCTTGTTAGCAGGTTGCTGGTACGGTATAATCAGTTTGGAGCTGCCAGACGAGATTGGCGGTTTGTGGAGGAATTATTCGATGGACGGTAAGACCAACATCCCTCATCCGGAAGCCAGTGGAGAGATCGCCATTGTGGACGAGCGCACGATCCACGATAAGATCTACATCATTCGCGGTGTAAAGGTCATGCTGGACTTTGAGCTGGCGGAAATTTATGGATACACAACGAAAGCATTCAACCAGCAAGTCAGGAACAACATCTCTAAATTCGATGAAGATTTTCGTTTTCAGCTTACAAGAGAAGAGTATCAGAACTTGAGGTCAAAAATTTTGACCTCAAGTTGGGGCGGTACCCGCTATCTGCCTTGGGCATTCAC
>CAMOVR010000149.1 GCA_946627565.1 uncultured Clostridia bacterium | reverse complement strand
CGGATGAAATGCCTGTTAATGGAGCTGGTGCACAGGACAGACACTGCTCTGTTCCTGTTTTTATCTCCATTCAACAAGGACTGCCTCTTCGGGAGAAAAATAGTCATTTGAGTTGCTGCTTAATCCGGCTGCCATGTAAGCCCGTGTAAATGAGATCTCCTCCATGTTGCTTAAATAAACGAAGCAGGAATCTTTGGCTGCATTTGGCATTCTCCCGCTAATTTCAAGTCGATACACATATGAAAGGTCATCACACATCCATGTTCCATCTGTCATTTCATAGTATGTTTTCAGATTCCCTTCAATTGTGTTTTTGACGGCGGCTTTCTTTGCGCATCCAGAAATTGTCATGGCAACCAGAATACACAAGATCGTTCTTTTCAGGTTCATGCCGCACCACCTCCCGATATTCTACCATTTCATCCTGGTGGAAGTTTCCTGCACCCACAGTTTGTAACCGAAATTCCCGCACTGGCACCTTTTCGAGAATAAGCAGTTTCATATCTTGCACCTTTTCGAGAATAATCAGCTTCACGTATGGCACCTTTTCGAGATTATGAACTTGCTGAACTGATTCATAAGGCATGATATTTCGGTCACATTCGCAATCTCTTCATCGCTGAGTGTTCCGTTCCCGTCTGCATCAAAACCGGAATCAAGAATGTACTTACGGAAATTCGCGTCAGGGAAATTTGTTTCGCTGATCTCAACGTCTGCCAAAGCAAATGCAGCACAGCAAATCAGTGTAAGCAGCAAAAAGGCAAAGCAAACCCGTTTCGTGTGGCTTACAGTGAAGCCTCCTTTTGACCGGGAACTTTCCGGATTATACCAAACGATGCAGCCATGTACCAGAAGAACAGAACGGGTGACAATCTGTCACGGAAGAGAGAAGTGTGAACAGAACCATGCGCCGAAGGACCCGAAACCAGATCCCGGTCACTTTGAAACGGCTGCAGCTGCACGAAGACGTGTCTTAGGGTGGCACAGAGGGACCGGGCTTTGCGTGAGCGGCCCGCCTGACCGGGAGAGGGGAGCATACGCCGCAGTTTTAGAAGACTGTGTGTTCGCCGGATCCCTGCAGCCGTGCGTGTACAGGAACGCTGCAGGTCAGTGCCCCGGATATCGTCCTGACCGGGGGTGCCCGGGTCTTCTGGTGTCTGTCTCCGGCAAAAGGAAATGTCGGCTCTGCCGCCTCCGCGGTCTGCGGGGTGAAACTGGCTGTACTGCCGCGCAGGCTCCGTGTGTTTTCTGAGCCTTCTTTATGGCTGCGTATACATGCGCATTAAAAGGTGCATGGATCATCAGGTCCTGTCTGCGGCAGGGATCAGGCCCTTTTCCACGGCGTACGCTGTGATTCTGCTTATGGATGTCCCGCCAATCTTTTCCATGGCCTCTGCCAGGAACAGGATGACCGGCCTGAGGGGACTGCCCTTCTCCTCTTCGGGAACCTTTGACCAGATCATATCCTCAGACAGCTTCCCATCTGTGAAGGTTCTCTCCAGTTCAAAGGAGAAGTCAATCACAGTCTCGATGTCCTTTAACACATGCAGGGTGTCCACATCCTGGATGAACAGGTAGTTTTCAAACAGCGAGCATTTGGATACTGTAAAGCTCATGAAATCGGCATAGCGCCGCACCATAACAAAAAACAGGTCCGAACTGCATTCCACAGCGGCCTCGATCATTTCTTCGTCATAGGTAACGCCGTCAGATACGTGGCGGAGCAGGTCTTCCGGGGTGGTGGAACGGAGAGAGAGAATGGTCATTTTCCGGATTTCCTCCTGAATTGCATGTATAATTTGTCTGTATAAGATGTCTGAAAACATGAGACAAAAGAATACAATTCTCCGGAACACACCGGATTCCTGCAGGGAGGGCCGCTCTGCAGGACGGCTGCAAAGCATGTTAAGCGGCCCGGGGGTGCTTCTCCGGGAGCAGATGGCGCGAAAAGATTGTTCAGGTATTTACCGGACGCGCTTTTTTTATTATAATCCTCTGGACTGAAACGCACAGGACCGGCCGGATGGCCGGGTCCGATGAAAATAGATTTGCCAATCCCGAATAATCAGGATATGGGAATCCGTACAGGCGGAGCCCATACAGGGGGAACTGTGAGCATGAACAAGAATCAGACTCTGGACAGGCATATGTCACCTCTTGCAGCCTGGGCTTTTTCCATAGGAACCAGTGTGGGATGGGGCTCACTGGTGGTGACGGCCAACACCTATCTGGTCCAGTCAGGCATATGGGGAAGCGTCTTTGGCCTTGTTGCCGCTACCCTTATTATGCTGGCCATGGGCTTTAACTATGCCTATCTCATGCGCAGCTACCCGGAATCCGGGGGCTCCTATACCTACACCAGGGAAGTGTTCGGACACGACCTGAGTTTCCTGGCCGCATGGTTCCTGTGCATGACATATTTTGCCGTTCTCTGGGCAAATGCCACGTCACTGCCCCTGTTCAGCCGGATCTTCCTGGGGAACATGTTCCAGTTTGGAAAACTCTATTCCATCTTCGGATACGATGTGTATCTGGGGGAGGTCCTGCTGTCCATTGCGGCCCTGGTGCTCTTCAGCCTTCTGTGCATTACCCATAAGCGGGTGGTGGACATCGCCATGGTCGGTATGGCCCTGGTCTTTTTCCTGGGCATAGCAGGGTGTCTTCTGGGAGCATTTTTAAACGGCGGGCATATTCCGGAACCCGGGTTTGTGCCGGGGGTGCCGGAGCTGCACCAGATAGTGCGGATTGCCGTCATTTCCCCCTGGGCTTTCATAGGGTTTGAATGCATTTCCCATGCCACGGAAGAATTCCGTTTTGACAACAGACGGATACGGGGCGTGCTGGTGATCTCCGTGATTTCCACGCTGGTTATGTATCTTTGCGTGATTCTGCTCTCCGTCACCGCCTTCCCGCCGGCCTATGACAGCTGGCTTGCCTATATCCGGGACCTGGACAGCTTAAGCGGTCTGGAAGCGCTGCCTGCCTTTTATGCGGCCAGCCATTATCTGGGACAGACCGGTGTATACATCCTGATGCTTGCCCTGCTGGCCCTGGTGTTCACCAGCCTGATTGGCAATACCATGGCCATAAGCCGCCTTATGTATGCCATGGCAAGGGACAGGATTCTGCCTGAGAAGTTTGCAAAACTCAACGGGAAAAAAATCCCTGCCAATGCAGTCCTGCTGGTCATGGCCATCTCCTGCCTGATCCCCTTTGTGGGAAGGACGGCCATTGGCTGGATCGTGGACGTAACCACCATAGGGGCAACCCTGATTTACGGCATTACCTCCGCGGCTGCGGCCCGGCTGGCAAGGCAGCGGGGGGACAGGCTGGAAAAGTGGACAGGGCGCGCAGGCCTTGGCGTCATGATTGCCTTCGGTGCCTATATTCTGATTCCCGACCTTCTGGCCCGGGGCACCATGGCCCCGGAAACCTATTTCCTGTTTGTGGCCTGGAGCGTGCTGGGCTTTGTCTTCTTCCGCATCATTGTGTACAGGGACAGGGAAAAGCGTTTCGGAAGCTCGGTGAGCGTATGGCTTGCCCTGCTTTCCCTGGTGCTGGTGATTGCCCTGATCTGGATGCGCCAGTCCATGATCTCCTCCAATGACCGTTTTATGGAGGGCGTGGAAACCCATTATGAGGACATGGAGCATCCCACGCAGGCGCAGAAGGATGATCTGACCTTTATCCGGTCCCTGGTGGATGCCCAGCAGGCCACGGATTCCCGAACCATGATCATGGCCATCGGCATGTTCGGGTTTGCCCTGGTGATCATGCTGACAAACCATTCCTATACCAACACGCGCTACCATGAGACGGAAAAGCTGGCCAATGTGGACCCCATGACAGGGGTGAAGAACAAGCACGCCTACCTGATGATGGAACATGAACTGGACATGTCCATGAAGGAGGAAGGCGCGTCCCCCTTTGCCGTGGTGGTATGCGATGTCAACGGCCTGAAGAAAATCAACGACACCCTGGGCCACAAGGCAGGGGACGAATACATCCGCACCGCCTGCGAAATGATCTGCGAAGTCTTCCGCCACAGCCCTGTGTACCGGGTGGGCGGCGATGAATTTGTGGCGGTTCTCTCCGGCAGGGATTACACTGTCCGGCGGGATCTTATGGTGCAGCTGCACAACCTTTCCGCTGAACATATCCAGCAGGGCGGGGCCGTGGTATCCGCCGGCCTGTCGGATTACGATCCTCAGAAGGATGCCAGCACCCATGACATCTTTGAGCGGGCAGATGCCCTGATGTACGAGGAGAAGAAGCTGCTCAAGGGGCTTGGCGCCGTGATGCGGGATGAGCATGAGGAAGAGGCGCAGATCCTTCCCAGGGATGACGAAAAAAGTGTCATCCGGCTCAGACGGCATGTCCTGATTGTGGAGGACGATACGGTCAGCCAGGAAATCCTGGGCGCCTGCCTTGAAAAGGAATATGACGTGGTGTATGCCGCCACCGGCGAACTGGCCCTCAAGCAGGTGGAGATCCATGGGCAGGAACTGGCCCTGGTAATGCTGGACCTGATCCTGCCTGACAGAAACGGCCTGGAAATCATACGGATCATGAAGGCACATGAGGTGTACAAGCAGATCCCCATCATCGTGCTGAGCTCGGAACAGAGCCTTGAGGTGGAGTGCCTGCGCGCGGGTGCCATGGATTTCATTCCCAAGCCCTACCCGGATATGGAGATTATCCTGGAGCGGGTCAACAAGTGCATAGAACTGTCCGAAAACCGGGATATCATCCAGTCCACGGAGAGGGACCAGGTGACCCAGCTGTTCAACACCGACTACTTTATCCGGTATGTGAAGCTGTTTGACCAGCACTATGAGGATATGGAAATGGATGCCGTGGTGCTGGATGTGGTGCATTTCCACATGATCAACGAACGCTTCGGCAAGCAGTACGGCGACAGCGTGCTCAGGGCCCTGGGCGGCCGCATCCGGCAGATTGCCCGTGAACTGGGCGGCGTGGGCAGCAGACAGCGGGACGATGTCTTCCTGATCTACTGTCCCCACCAGGAGGATTACACGAAGATCCTGGAGAGGATTTCCCGGGACCTGCTGAAGGGTGATGACTCCACCCATGTACGGCTGCATATGGGCGTGTATGAGAAGGTGGACAAAACCCTGGAAATCGAACAGCGCTTTGACCGGGCCAGGATGGCCTGCGAGGCGCCGGAACAGAGAAATATGCACGGGATCGGGTTCTATGACCGGCAGATGCATGAGCAGGCCCTGTTCAGGGAAAGAATCCTGGATGATTTCGAGAGCTCCCTGGAGCACGGGCGCTTCCAGGTATACCTGCAGCCCAAGTTCAATATCCGGTCGGATATGCCCGTGCTGGCCAGTGCGGAAGCCCTGGTGAGATGGGATCATCCGGAGCTGGGCGTGCTGCAGCCCACATCCTTTATCTCTCTGCTGGAAGAAAACGGCCTGATCTTCAAGCTGGACCGGTACGTCTGGGAAATGGTGGCCAGGCAGATCCGCGACTGGAAGGACCGTCTGGGCTTTGCCGTCCCGGTTTCCGTCAACGTATCCCGCATTGACCTGCTGGTGCCGGGCCTCAAGGACATCTTCCTGGATATCCTTGACCGCAGCGGACTTACCCCCATGGATATTGCCCTGGAGATCACGGAACTGGCTTACGTGGGCAACCATGAGCATATGATCCGGGCGGCGAAGGAACTGCACGGCATAGGGATGGGCCTGAGGATTGAGATGGATGACTTCGGCACAGGCTATTCCTCCCTGAGCATGCTGACCCATCTGCCCATAGATGCCCTGAAGCTGGATATGAGTTTCGTCAAGGAAGCCTTCGGGGAGAAGATGAACGTCCGCATGATTGAAATGGTTCTGGATATTGCGGATTATCTGCATGTGCCCGTGGTGGCGGAAGGCGTGGAGACGGAGCAGCAGTACCTGGTGCTCAAGGCCATGGGCTGCGACCTGGTGCAGGGCTTCTACTTCTCAAAGCCTGTTCCGGCAGGGGAGTTTGAGAGCTTCCTGGTGGAGAGAGGCAGGCATGGGGCGGACCTGCTGAAGAGGGAAAAGAAAATCAGCATGACCATCTCCTCCGCCCTCTCGGATGATTTCGCTTCCATTTACTATGTGGATATGCTGACGGATGATTATCTGCTGTTCAAAAAGAATAAAGACGGCACGGTTCTGGCCACGGGCGGAGAAGGCGGCTTCCTTGAAAACGCGGAAAACCTGATTCTCTCCCGCGTGATGCCGGAGGATGCCGGGGCTGTGCGCGAGGCTCTGAAAAAGGAAAACCTGGCCCTGCAGCTCTATAAGCCGGAGCCTGAAAAGATTCCCTGCGCCATGCAGGAGGGTGAACAGGCTGTCTCATACACCCTGCAGGTGCTCAGGCCCAGAAACTCGGATGATCAGCATATCGCGCTGGTGATCAGGCGGGCGTGACGCTGCAGACAGGCGTGACGCCGGGAAAACAGGCATGCAGATACCGGAAAGGAAATACAGAAGGTGGGCATGTATTTAAACCCGGGGGCGGAAGCCTTTGCTGAAGCAGTGAATTCGAGTATTTTTGTCGATAAGACGCCGATGATTTCTTTTTTGAACACACTGGTCAAAACAAAGCAGAAGTATGTCGGCGTTTTCCGTCCGCGCAGATTTGGAAAAACCACGGCTGCGGATATGATCTGCGCTTATTACAGTAACGGGGTGGATACGAAGTCTTTCTTTGCTGACAGAAAGCTGTCGATGTGTAAAGGTTGGGATCAGTACATCAATCAGTTTGATGTGATACGCATTGTCATGACGGACATATTCCGGCGAAGGGCTTGAATGGCTGCAGCGCCTGGTTCTGCGCGATCTGATGTCCCGGTATTCTGATGTGGATTATTTCGATAAAACAGATCTCCTGCAATCCATGTCCGATGTATATGCACAAACAGGACGTCCCTTCGTTATCGTTATCGATGAATGGGATGCTGTTTTCCGGGAATATCCCGGTGATACGGAAGGACAGAGAATCTACCTGGATTTCCTGCGGGACTGGATGAAGGACAGGGAATATATCGCTCTTGCTTATATGACAGGTATTCTGCCCATAAAAAAATATGGCAGCCATTCTGCCCTGAATATGTTCGATGAGTATTCCATGATTTACCCGATGCAGCTGGCACAGTATTCGGGCTTTACGGAAGAGGAAGTGCAGGAGCTGTGTAACAGCTAGGGCCGGGATTATGATCAGATCAGGACATGGTACGATGGATACAGGGTCTCAGAGATGATTCCCCCTGATCCGGACCATGAGATTCTGAAAACAACCGGTGAATCCCCGCAGGCTGAGCAGTACTCCCTCTACAGCCCCCTGTCCGTGGTAAAAGCGGTGCAGACAGGGCATATCCTCAACTACTGGAACAATACTGAGACGTATGAAGCCCTGAGCAGATACATCAGCATGAATTTTGACGGATTAAGGGAAACCGTCGTGATGCTGATGGAGGGTGGCCGCCAGGCAGTCAATACAGATGGCTGTCAGAACGATATGACGAGTTTCAGGAGCCGGGATGATATCCTGACCATGCTGATTCACCTGGGTTACCTGAGCTATGATAAAGGAGAAGTCTTTATTCCGAACTGGGAAGTGATGGATGTGTTCAGGACATCCACACGGGACGCATCCTGGCAGAAGGTATTCCGGATGCCGGAAAATTCGCTTCATGCTTTTTCTGTGTCGCCCGCTCCTGCTGAGTAAGCAGTTTATCCAATTGGTTTGCCATCGGTCTATTCTCCTTTTTCTCGTTGTTGGACATAAGGAATCGGTTCAAGTACTTCAGAACTATTTATATTTGCATCCATGACAAATAAGCTGGCATAGTTTACTACCCAGCACCTCCACATATAATGCTGTTATCCCATTATGATCGAATCGCGTGCTTGATCAAATCATGCATTACGCAGTGTCCTTGCAGCATAACCATTCTTCTCTACAGAACTTCGCATGACACAATAACACAGAAGTGTTATCATGCCATGCTGAAGTCCTTTTAGAAGCGGTATGTTTGGACAGACTCTCATCCAGGGGGATCAATGCCACCACGACGCAACTCATAATACCGCTGGCCCAGACTTATGCAGAGTATTCTTGATACTATCGAAACGAGCGGGCTCAGTGCGTTACGGACAACGTATTACGTATTGCAAACGTATATATACGCTTTGCCAAATCTTTTTTGGAGGTCAATGTCTCATGGATCCAACATTAGAACGTATTATAGAAAAAATGAAAGAACAGCATATTTTAGATAAGGAACTAATTGAGTTTCTTCATCTTCCAAGAGGAACCTTCTCCAACTGGAAAAGAAATCTAGGAAAATCTTATTACGAACACATAGTCGAAATTGCAGATAAGCTTAATGTGTCATGTGATTACTTATTAAGAGGAAGGGAAACGAATCGTCAATTGTCTAGCAACGAAGAAATACTGCTGGAAAAATATAGGCAATTATCACCTGAAATGCAGAATGTAATCAATACAGGAATCAAGCTCATATAAAAATCAGATAAAAGCAATAAGAAAACATCAAGGTATCACAACACCCCACATTACTAACTCTCTTAGATGAGATTCATTTTCATAGCACCTCCATTTGCAGCGCTTCCATGATCATTTTTCGTTTTGGCACAGCCATGGCATAATCCTGAATGTCCTGCATATTCAGTTGAGTTATGATTTTTCGGAAGTTCCGCAATACCTCTTTGTACAGGTCAAATGGCAGTTTGCTTTTATAACGCAGGAGTTCGATGAGCAATCTCTCTCTGTTGTATATTCGGATTGGATAGTCATGCTCCTGATCCATGATCGCCCCCTGGTACAAAATCTCATCAGGAACAAAAACCTGTCTCACCCGAGTATCTCGAATCTTCGCCGCATTCCGACTGGTTGCCAAATCACATGCTTCGGGAATCACATCAGTCAGGCCATAGTGGTAGAAAGCGCTGAGAAGCGTTATTACGCCATGGGGATAACGATGCGAGATAATCGCGTTTTCCGGAACGTGTTTTTGCTCGGCAAACACACCATTTCCCAACCGGAACAGATTGCCGGCAGCAATTCGCTGCTCAATGAAATAGTCAGAGCCAAAGCGGGAAAGACACTCTTGTCTTGAAAGCAGCTGCGACAACGCAATCACCTCCTGTTAGATGAACATCCGCAAAACTTTTATTTTTGCGGATGTTCATCTAAATGATGCCATCGCCGCAAGCTGCTGTCAAGTGGAAAAAGAATCATGAATAAATGAGTTCGGACAAGATGGTTTCCTCAGCCCGATGCTGGATCGAATTCATCCTCCGCACCCATTCCATCTGATCGGCGCTTTTCAGATTCTCGTCAATTCCTTCCGCCGCTGCCATTTCCGGGATCATTCTTTCCAGTCTCCGGTTTGCAGTTTCATTCGTTTCCACCAGGTGGCTTTGTAACGTCCCGTTCAGGATCATCTGATTGTACAGGATCGGCTTGTTTTCCTTCAGAAACCTCAGCCGCATCCGTCCCCATTTGCCAATGGGCTTGTCACCATCCGGTATGCTGATGTCCGGCAGATA
>CAMOVR010000148.1 GCA_946627565.1 uncultured Clostridia bacterium | reverse complement strand
CTTCCCCGTTAGGAAAAGGCCCTGTGCCATCGTGACACAGGGCCTTTGATCTGCTGTTTACTATTTCGCTGTCTGACTGAAGCGGTTTCTGTCGGTTTTTTCCACCGGGGTGGGCTTGATTTCGCCGGCTGCCATCAGGGCGTTCCGGGTCATAAGCGGACCGGCCAGTTCATAGATGAGCACGCCGAAGAGGGTGACATTGCGGATCACGGAACCTTCCATGCCGCCCAGGATGGCTGCCTGGCTGCACATGCCCAGGGCAACGCCTGCCTGAGGCAGAAGGGTGATGCCAAGGTATTTCACCACTTTATGATCGCATCCCATCATGCGGCTGCTCTCCCGGGCGCCTAAATACTTGCCCAGGGAACGGAAGATGATATACACAACGCCGATGAGCACATACTGCCAGGTGGCAAAAACGCCCAGGTCCAGTTCTGCGCCGCTGAGCACAAAGAAGGTAGCGTTAAGGGGTGCCGTCCATTTTTCCGCTCTGTGCATGATATCATCGGAAAACTCGCTCATGTTGCAGAACACCGTGCCCAGCATCATACACACCAGCAGAGAGGAGAAGGAAATGGTGGCAGCCCCCACGGGGATTGTGAGATAGGACAGGGCGATGGTGAGCAGGACAAAGGATATGGTCATGGAAAGCCGGTTGGTGTTGGAGTAGAAGAGCTTCTCCAGCTTGGACATGATCAGGCCCAGCAGGCTGCCCAGGACCAGGGATGCCACAATTTCCAGGAGGGGGTTCACCGCAATGCTCACCATGTCCAGGGAACCGCCCTGCATGGCCCTTGCAATGCCAAAGGAAACGGAGAACACCACCAGACCCACCGCGTCGTCCAGTGCAACGATTGGCAGCAGCAGCCGGGTCAGAGGACCGTCCGCCTTGTACTGACGCACCACCATCAATGTGGCGGCAGGGGCGGTGGCGGTGGCAATGGCACCCAGTGTCAGCACCACGCTCATGGGCAGTACTTCAGGTCCCATCAGCAGGTGCAGCACCAGCAGGGCCAGGTCCACCAGCACGCAGGCGGTCAGAGCCTGCAGGATGCCGATGACCGTGGCAGCCTTTCCTGTATGCTTCAGTTCCGAAAGCCTGAATTCGCTGCCGATGGAGAAGGCGATAAAGCCAAGAGCAGCATCATTGAGCAGGGACACCTGCTCCAGTTCCTCAAAGGAATGGAAGCCCACACCGGTGATGCCAAGCCTGCCCAGCCCGAAGGGTCCAATGAGAAGGCCTGCAATCAGGAAGGCGGTGACATCCGGGAAATTCAGATGCATGAGTTTGAAAACACGCGTAAACATAAGTCCTGCGAACAGCGCGATGGCGACCCACAGGAACAGGTTCATAGCCATGGAACGTATCCTCCCAGATCACTTCGTTAATATCAGATACCGAATGGGCATTATACGACGGCAGGGGCTGAAATACAATGTCTAAATTGGCTTTCCTGCAAACCAAAACACAGGCGGGCCCATAAAGGGTCCGCCTGTGTTATTTACGTCTCGGGATACAGGATTACTTGTGGCCGTTTGGCGCATACTGCCATGCATACTCGATGGCCTCTTCGTTATAGCTGACCACCTTGTTGGTGCCGTGGGTACGGCTGTTGGTGAAATGCAGACAGAGCTGACCGGTCAGGTTGTTGTCCGCGATGGTGTCGCCATCAGAGTTATGGGGCACACCATACAGAGCGCAGGCAAAGGTCCGGGTGCCTATGGTAACCAGGCAGGGACGTCTCTGCCAGTGGGTCTTCTCCGTGATATCACTGGCCCTTGACACACCGTAGATCCGGCAGAGTCTTGCGGTATCCGCAGCTGTCAGGGTCTCAATATCGGCGTGGTTGCCGCCTGCCCAGCGGTGTGCCCACCAGACAATGCCGGTCTTCACGTCATAGATCTTGAAGTTGCTTCCTCTTGGAATCAGTTCCTGGATGCCGCCGGTGAACCAGTCGATCTTCTCGGCAGGATAAATCACCATGCTCAGATCCGTGTAATCGGCAGAACCCACACTGACGGTTCCAAACAGGGTATGCTGTGTGCGTTCATCCGCCACGCCGTCCGCCGTCAGGCCTTTTGCCGCCTGGAATGCCCGGACCGCTTCAGCCACGGCAGATGTGTAATCCGGTGTTGCCAGTCCTGCATAGTAGCCCTGATTGATGAGTTCCTGCACCAGGTTTTTGACAGCCGTTCCGGTGGAACCTACTTTCAGGGTGGGATAGGTTGCTTCCACCTGATCCTTGCTCACGATGGAGCTGTTGCCGCTGTTGGGTGTTGCCACCGGCAGTTCGTTCCCGTTCTGTTCAACTTCCAGTGCGCAGTCGCCCCGGATATAGCCGGTGCCCACGGCGGTGATGACCCGGTACCAGACATATCCGCCGGAGGATACTTTCGCGTAGTAGGGATAGGTGATGCCCCTGGCCACCTGGCCCAGGATATTCCTGCTGCCGGGTTCGGTGCGGACATTTACGCCGCCCTTGATGGTCCGGACATATCCCAGCACCGTCTGCTGACCGGTGGGGGCGGGTGTTGCCGTGGCGCCTGCCGGCGTCGGGGTGGTTACCACATCGTCACCGGAGACAATCTGTGCACAGTCAGACCGGACATAGTATTCCTTGCTGCGGTACACCACATGGTACCAGGTATAGCCGCCGCCGGTGGTGGTACCGGTAAACAGGATGGTCACACCGGTATTCACCCGGTCAGCAATCCTGGCATCCGGGCTTGCGGCCGTTCTCAGGGCCACCTTGTCCTTGATGATGCGGATGGTGCCGGAGGAAGGCACAGGCGTTGCCGTGGCTGACGGGGTCACCACAGGCTCAGAGGTGGGAGCCGGTGTGGGCGTAGACACCACGCTGCCGGATTCCACCCGGACACAGTCGCCCCGCAGGTATCCCTGCACGGTGCCCACCTGCACGCGGTACCACAGATACCCTTTTACAGAAGCTGGAGAACCGTAATAGGCCAGGGAAACATTCTTCCCCACCTGCTGCAGCACATTGCCTGCAGGCTCTGCCCGAAGGTTCACGCCGGATTTGGTGGTGGTCAGATAACCGCCCACGGCGGGGGCCTCGGTCACCACAGGTGCTGCCGTGGCCGGAGAGGGTGCCTGGGTTACCACGGGAGCTGCCGTGGGAGCAGACGTTACAGGTACCGGCGCGGCTGTGGCAACGGATACGGTGGAGGTAACGCGGATGCAGTCTGAGCGCAGGTAACCGGTCTCCCCGTCCACTTCCACGTGATACCAGAGATAGCCGCCCACGCTGGCAGGGGTTCCCCAGTAAGCCAGCTGAAGGCCTTTGGCTACCTGCTTGATGACGCGGCCCGCGGGCTCTGCCCGAAGGTTGACATTGGTCTTTATGGTTTCAAGATACCCTGAGATGGTCTCTGAAGAGGCCGGCACGGCTGTGGGAACGGGCGCGGCTGTGGGGACGGGCGTAACAACACCCGGGGCATTTGTGGGCGCTGCCGTGAAAGTGCCTGTGAAGGTGACGGAAACGCAGTCGCTGCGCACATACACGGTGCGGTTCTTATACTGAAGCGGATACCAGGTATATCCCTGGGCTTCCACAGCCTGTCCCACCACGGGAAGCGTGGCACCCGTTCCCTCCCAGTCTTCGTAAATCACACCGCCGGGGGTGGAACGGAGATGAGCGGAGGAGAGAATCAGGGTGGCTGTCCCCACGGAACCGGGGACGCTGGGGGATACACTGTTCCCGGCGGATGTGGGCTGGGCCGGGTTCGGGGTCATGGAGCCGTAGGATACCACACGGATAAAGGGCCCCTGAATATAGCCCACCACATTGTTGTACTGGATGCGGTACCAGGGATCCTGGTCCGAGCTGGCGGGAATGGTGAGGAGCTCCACCACCACGCCCCTGTCCAGCTTCATCAGGGAAGGGCTGCGGGTGCTGGCTTCCTTGCGGACGTTTACCTCACCGTTGGTCACCATGCCCGTAGCTCCGCTGACCACTGTGGGGGTCAGGTTTCCGGCTGCATACTGGGAAGCCTCCTCACTGGAGAGCGGACGGAAATAGTCCCCGTGCACATAGCCTGTGTAGGGACCGTCTCCTGTGGCCGGATCCGACGCACTGATCTGATACCAGGTCACGCCCTCATTTGTCACAGTCTGTGTATAGGGGCATACCGTATCAATGGCCAGACGAAACCAGTATGAAGCATTGGCAGACGGCTGCTGGCGGACGCGGACGCCCTCCGCCGTCGTCTTTCCGTAATCCAGGGCATAACCCGGAGACGGGAACATAAACGAAGTCAGAAGAAACACGAATGCCAGAAAGCATGGAAAAAATGCGCTTCCCCTGCGTGTCCCTTTTTGCATCGAATCACCTCTTATGGATCCTCCCCTGCCGGGATGACCTTCTTCCTAATTCTATTGCAGTTCCAGACCCCTGTCAAGGCAGTTTGTGACATATATAAGAAATTTTGTTTCAAATTTGTTTCAATTTTGTCACAATTTCCGTCAAGTTTTGCCTTTCCCGGCAAAGCCCGGCGGCAGGAAGGGCAGGGCTTTGAAAACAGAGGCAGCATGATACATAAAAAGCGGCATGGACTTGCCATACCGCCTGCTTGCACGGATATGCAGAATGGATACTGATGATAAGTGGATCTCCGGATTCATATCCGGAACTGTTCATTTGCAGGTGCGGAGCCCTGTCTCATCCAAGCTTCGCTCCGCAGTTCCCGCAGAACCTGGCGCCCGGCGTAATGGGCTGTCCGCAGCCGGGGCATACATTGGCCGCCTGCAGCTTCTGGCCGCAGTTGGGGCAGAATTTGGCGCCAGGGGTCAGGGCACCGCCGCACTCGGGGCAGAACCCGCCGCCTGCCTGGGCCGCCGGAGCACTCTGGGGTGCGGCTGCCTGCTGCTGGGTAGCACCCGAAATCGTCTGGGCAAACATCTGGCCCATGGCCATCCCGGCGCCCATGCCGATACCGGCACCGGCCATGCCGCCGCTCTGTCCGGCAGATTCCCGCATGGCTTCCGCAGCCTGGAACTGGGTATACTGGTTCAGGTCGCCCACCACACCCATGGAGGTACGGCGGTCCATGGCCTTCTCCACGTCCTCGGGCAGAGAAAGGTTTTCCACGATAAAGGTCATGACCTGAACACCCAGCTGGGCAATGCGGCCATTGATGGCCTGCCTGGTGTGGTCACCGAGTTCCTCATAGTTGGCTGCCAGATCCAGGGCGGGAATATGGCTTTCGGCGATGGCGTCGCTCAGGGAGGAGACCACCTGCCGCTTGATCTGTTCTTCAATATCGCTTACACGGTAGGTCTTCCCGGTGCCGAAGCATTCCTGCAGAAAGGCCTGGGGATCCGTGACGCGGAAGGAGTAGGAACCAAATCCCCTCAGGCGGATCATGCCGAAGTCCTGATCCCGCATCATCACCGGATTGGCTGTGCCCCATTTCCTGTCCAGGAACTGTTTGGTGTTGACAAAGTACACATCGGATTTGAAGGGGCTGTTGAAACCGTACTTCCAGGACTTGAGTTTCGTCAGAATCGGCATATTGCTGGTCTGCAGCTCATAGCGGCCAGGGACGAAAATGTCTGCCAGCTGTCCTTCGTTGACAAAAATGGCAACCTGGCTCTCCCGCACCGTCAGCTGTGCGCCCATCATGATTTCCTTGCCGTTCATGTCATACTTGTGCACGATGGTATCGCTTGTGTTGTCGCTCCACTCGATGACATCTATGAACTGGCCCTTGACTGCACTGGCAATGCTTGAAAAAATGCCCATATTCATAACTCCTTTCCATCAGACAGTTGATGATTTCCGGAAGACCCTATCCTCCGGCAAATAAAACACTTAAACGCGCAAACGCGTTTTATACACCTTTCACCGTCAGGCTCACCAGAGAGGGGCGGATCTCTTCTGAGACAATATTCAGGTCTATGCCCAGGAATTCCCGGACATGCTTAATGCCTGCCTCCGCATGTTCCCGCACCATGGTCATCATCTCCAGCGGGTCCCGGTAATACGCCTCCCCGATCATGGGGCAGGCGGTCAGAAACATGCGCTTGTCATTGACCACCGACACCAGGACACGCATGCCGTTTTTCTCCGCGCCGAAGATATTGCGCATGGCAACTTCCAGCCGGTCCGCGCCGTAGCTCCATTTCCCCTGCAGGTACCCTTCATCCTCCGGCATACCCAGTTCCATCAGGATGAATGGCACATCAGGATCCATCTTGCTGCGCATCACCAGCATGCTGCGCTTTGCGCTCTCCGGTGTTGCAATCTTGCCGCTCAGGAGCTTCCGGAAGAAATCATGTCTGCACATCTGCATCATTTCTTCTTCATTATAGCGGTCATTGGAATAATCCGCACGGGTCCGGTTCAGAAGCTGTCCAATCAGTTCTGCGTCCTGGGACACGGTCTCACTGCTTGCAGGAAGCCGTGCCAGGACAATTGGAATGAGGGGTTTCTCATTCATTCTCTCTATAAACCTGCATTTTTCTTCTTCAGGCAGGGAAACGATGACGCCGTCCACATGGTGCCGGCTCATCACATCAAATGCTTCATCTACACCGTGAGCCTGTCTTGGCTCCTTAAAACCCAAATACGCCCAGGACTTGACTTCCGCAAAGGCCTCCTGTACCCCGGGATTGTCCGTCACCAGCAAAAGTTTGTACATTCTTTCAAACGCCGTTCCTTTCCTGATGGATTTCCAATACAATATCCTGCAGGGAGATTCCCTGAATGTATCGGGAAGTCAACCCACCTTATTATAGCGGATATCATGGGAATCTACAATCCTTTTTTTATGTATAAACGTATAACTGAATCCGGATGGAAACAAGCCACCCGGGCACAGGGGCTTATTTCCTGCGTACTTTCAGATAGTAGCTGTGCAGAATACGGTTGTTGAGAAAGCCCGGAAGCAGGTCATGAAGGAAAACCGCCAGGTGCTGATCCGCGCTGGCAATGCGCACGCGGAAGGGCATGCGTTTCCTTTCCACTGCAGCCGCCAGCTTTTCCCCCAGTCTGTCCGGGTCGGAACCGTTTGTCTCATCCCTGTGGATCACCCCGGTTCCCCTTTCAAACATCACTCTGTAAGGGGAATTTTCTCCCATGCCTGCGGTATGCTTCCTGTAGCTGTCGCTGCCGCTTCTGTGGTCCCCCGGCTCCACCAGGCACACCTGAATACCAAAGTCCATGGTCTCCATCTGCAGGCATTCCGCATACCCTTCCACTGCATGCTTGGCTGCGGTATAGGCGCTCTGGAAGGGAATGCCAAGAAGTCCGTTGATGGAGGAGAACATGACAATCTTTCCGTGTTCCTGTTTCCGCATGATGGGCAGCAGGGCCTGATTGACCCGCACCATGCCCAGGAAGTCCGTGTCCAGTACTCTGGCGTACTCTTCCACCGTCGTCTCCTCACAGCTGCCCAGCATCAGGAAGGCGGCGCAGTGGATCACGCAGTCCACCCCGGGAGCTGCCTCCCCTGCCCTTCTGACGAATGCCTCCACGCTGCGCGGATCCGTCACATCCAGGGGGAGCCGGATGATGCCGTCATCTGAAGGGCCGTTTCCGTCAAAGGACCTGGCACCCGCCACCACGGTATGCCCGTGTCTTGCCATGGCCTGTGCGGTATGCAGGCCAAGTCCGCTGGATGCCCCGGTGATATAGATAATCAAAGCTGACCTCCCAGCATGAAGGCCATGACCTGCTGGGCCTGCTCTGCCGCCAGGCGGGAAAAGGCCGGGTAATCCATCTCCGCCTTTCCGTCGGCCTGGTCAGAAATGGAGCGCAGTATGCCGCAGGGCACACCGTGCACAAGGCAGGCATGGGCTACCGCTGCCCCTTCCATCTCCACGGCCATGCTGTCAAACATAGCATGGATCCGCCGGCGGGTTTCCCCGTCGGAGATGAACTGGTCCCCCGTGGCCACAATCCCGGTGTGGACCTTTATGCCTCCCACATGTTCCGCAGCTGCCTTCAGTTTTTCCCGTATGGTCTCATCACAGGGGAACTGCACCACGCCCACCTTGGACACATAACCCTTCGGGTCCCCGATGGGGGAAGTGTCCATGTCATGCTGAACGGCACAGCTTGCAATGACCATGTCCCCGATGCTGACCCCTTCCTGTCCGGCGCCGGCCACCCCCAGGTTTACAATGCAGTCCGGGTGGAACGTGAGGATCATGCTCTGGGTGCAGAGGGCCGCATTGACCTTGCCCGGGCCGCAGACAGAGAGCACGGCTTCCTGTCCGTACAGAAGTCCCTTATGAAAACTGTCCAGCCCGATCTGAACCGATTCCGCGTTCTCAAGCATCCCAATCAGGTTTTCCATTTCCAGCTGCATGGCACCGACCAAACCGATCATGTTCTTCCTACTCCTTGCTTTTCGTCTTGCTTTTTTCTTGTTTTCGTATCCTGCTTTTATTCCGGAAGAATGCACATCCTGGCAGCGTTCTGTATGAACCGCTCTGCCGCCGGCACATCCGTCTGTTCGCTCACAAAGCAGAATACCACCGGGTGCTCCCCGTAGATGATGCCCACGTCATGGGTGATTCCGTCATCCTCCCCGGTCTTGTGGGCACAGGGAATCCCCTTCCCGTGCAGGTAAAAGGGAATCTTGCCGTTGAGGCGCTGGTTTCCGAGTATTTCCAGCATCTCCCGGCTGGCTCCCGGGGACACCAGGGTGCCTTCCTCCATCTTTTCAAGCAGCATCCCCATGTCCCCTGCTGTCACCTGGTTCTGAATCCCCTGTCCGGACAGGACCTCGTCAAAGAGCTTTCTTCTCATCACCGTGCCGGCAAGACCCGCATTCCGGATGCCCCTGTTGATCTTTTCCATGCCCAGGATATCGATGAGCAGGTTGGTGGCCGTGTTGTCCGACAGGATGATCATCAGTGTCACCAGATCCCGGACCTGCACCTTCAGACCGTCATGCATATAGGAAAGGGCACCGCAGCTGGGCAGTTTGTCCTCCCTGCGGATCACCACATCCGCTTCAAAGTCCAGCTCCCCCGCTTCCCTCTGCCGGAAAGCCTCCATCATCACCGTCAGCTTGATCACGCTGGCGGCGTTGACAGCCACATCCGGCTGGAAAACCAGTTTCTCCCCCGTGGCCAGATCGTGCACATACAGGCCGATCCGGCCCGGAAGTTCAGCTGCTGCCTTAACAATTCGCTCCTGCATGCCCATTCACTCCCGTCCAGTCTGTATTTCCTCTGTACTTCTCCTGGCCCTGTCAGGGTCCAGGCGGAAATTCCCCTTCGTGCTCAGGCAGGGGGAATAGCAGGGATCCCGGAAATCCTTCCATACGTCTTTCATGCGGTTTTCTTCTTTGTTTTCATCTGCCCCGCTTTCCAGGAGCAGCAGGGGCCTGTTTTCGCACAGCATGGACCCATGGGGCGTATAGACATGCACGAACCCTTTCTGAAGCATCCGGATGCTCCAGTCCACACTGCCAAGGCCGCCGGTGTATGTTTCATCAAAGGGCAGGAAATGGTCACGCCTGACCATGATGCAGGCGGCGCTCAGGGCGCCCACGTTATGGGCCTGACGGGCCAGGATATGCCAGCCACCGGCCTGCAGTCGCAGAAAAGCCTGCCTGCACACGGCAAACCCCGG
>CAMOVR010000147.1 GCA_946627565.1 uncultured Clostridia bacterium | reverse complement strand
TGTTGATGCTGACGTTCTGGGCCATCTGGCGCATCGCCATGGTGGAGTTGACCATATCATAGAGGTAAAACTGCAGTGACCAGGTTTCACTGCTGGTCGAGAACATCGAGGAGCGGTACCAGTCATTCCAGTATCCCAGCGCCTGGAACAGCCCCACCGTCGCCAGCCCCGGCCCCAGCACAGGCAGTACGATCCGCCAGAAGATGATCCAGTGGCCCGCGCCGTCCAGCTTCGCACTCTCGACCACCGCGTCCGGCACAGAGCCGGTAATGAACGTCCGCATCAGGATCACCAGAAAGGGCGACATGAGCGCCGGAAACCATATGGCCAGCGTCGACCCCCGCAGCCCCAGCACGTTGGCATACATCAGGAACCAGGGAATCATGCCTCCACCGAAGATGGTCGTAAAGTAGATCAGGAAGGACACATGATTGCGGTATTTAAAGTCCTTCCGCGAGATGACGTAGGCCGTCAGTGTGATGACCAGCAGCCCGAAGGCCGTGCCCATGAAGGTGTAGTAGAAATTCATCTTGTAGGCCTGGATGATCCCCTCCGGCGAGCGGAAAATCGTGCGGTAGGCCTCCAGCGTCATGTTCCTGGGAAAGAGGCTGAACCCCTCCTTCAGGATCGTCATGTTGCTGGTCAGTGATCCGGAAATAATGACGATGAAGGGCAGCACGCACAGTATGGACAGGAAGGTGAGCAGCAGGCCCTTGAGAATATGAAATGGGATCGCGGACCGGTCCTTGATTTTCTTCATGTTCTTCCCCCCTTCCGTCAGAAAAGCGCGTATTCCGGATTCCGGCGCTTGATGATGAAGTTCGTCGTGAGGATCACGATAAATCCGAACAGGGACTGGAAGAGGCCGGAGGCGGTGCCCATACCCATGCTCAGCGGCTGGGTCGTGGTGATGCGGTAGACATAGGTGTCGAAGATGTCTGTCGTCTCAAACAGCGTGCCGTTGTTCCCGACCAGCTGATAGAACAGCTCGAACTGTCCCTTCATAATGCTGCCCAGCGCGTAGAGCAGCAGAATGATGAAGTTGGGCTTCAACAGCGGTACCGTGATGTACCGGATCTGCTGATAGATGTTCGCCCCGTCGATCTGTGCCGCCTCGTAGTATTCGGTGCTGATCCCCGTGATCGTCGCCAGGTACACAACCATGCCGTATCCGATGTTCTTCCACAGATAGAACATCGTAATCAGCCACGGCCAGTATCCCGGGGTGTTGTAAAAGTCGATCCGGTTCATCCCGATTGATGTCACAAAGTTGTTGATCAGCCCGACCTCGTATTCAAACATGTTGAAAACCAGCACCCGCAGGATTACGTAGGACACAAAGTACGGCATGAAGATCATCGTCTGGGAAAGCTTGCGCAGCCGGGTCCGGGTCACATGGCTGATCAGCACTGCGAAAAGGATCTGCAGCACATTGCCGACGACGATGAAAACAATGTTGTACAGGATGGTGTTCCGGGTCAGATGCAGAATCTCAGACCGCAGCAGGAACTCAAAATTCTTGAAACCGACGAAGGGACTGGCAAACAGATGATCCCGGAAGTTGAACTGGGTGAAGGCGAAATACACGCCGATCATCGGCAGATAATTGTTGATCAGAAAGAATACAAAGCAGGGCATCAGGAAGAGGAACAGGATCCAGTTTCTCTTGAATTCCGTGATGAACCCATGCTCCCGCCGCAGCTTCCTCTCCTGCTTCTCCATCCGCTTGCTCAGCACATATGCCGCGGGCGAGAGTACGATCACAGCCCACACGCACCATCCGCAGGCAAATCCCGTGATCCCGTAATGCCAGTTGGCAAAGACCGTCAGTCCCAGGGTACCGCCTGCCGTGACGAAGGAGAAGAACAGCGCCTTCTGGATCAGGGAATAAACCCGCAGCATCCCCCGTCCCTCTGCGGCACCGGCGCGGGTCAGAAAAGCGAAGGGCGCCGAAAGCAGGAAAACAGTGGAAGCGCCGGCCAACAGCAGCAGTACGAAGGACCACAGCCCCAGAATGCCCTGTTTGCTGTCCTGCACAAAGGACAGGAAAGTGAAAATCGACCAGGAGTCTCCCAGCTTTCCGGCGGCGGAGGCTTTCAGCTTCATGGCACTGAAAAGCGCTTCCTTTTCCGCAAGACAGATCCATGGAAAAACGGGAAGGAAAAGAATCAGCACAAGCAGGCAGCAGACACCCAGCACGGCAAATCCCCCTGGATTCAGAGGCTCCGGCCTGCCAGCCGTTCTGCGCAGTCTTTCCGAAGAAACAGTCACAGTTCTTCCTCCTTCATCGAACGAATCCCCCATGGAATTCGAACAGATTGAACAACTCGTCGCAAAATTTTGAAACGTTTTAATTTCATGTGTGCATTATAAGGGGCCTGACAATCTCTGTCAAGCCCTTTGCAAAAAATAATTTAAACGTTTCAATTTTTGAATCTGGAAAGCAAAAAACAAGAATTGATTCTTTTCAGTCCTCTTTCCGACACGTTCACCCGTATCTGTCATATGCCAGCTCTTCATTGATCAGGCCGCCTTCTGTGCACGATGAACGCATATTGTCGAGGAAACCTTTGGCTTAGCCGGCACGCACACCCTGCTTTTCGTGTTCTGTTTCCACCATCACCTGAAACAATATGTCTGCACGCAGAAAAATGCCGCGACCAGCTGCACCGCCTTTCCTGTCTGACAGCTTTCTGAAACCGTTGCTGCGGTCATCCGTGTTTGCGGGAGCAGTACTTCAGGCTTTAGGCAGTCCGTATTGCTGGTTATCTTTGCAGCCGGATTTACGGTTACGTTCATCCTGCTGCTGACAAACAGGCACGTAAGTCCCTCCAGGGTCCCCGGTGATCCGGCTGTGCCGAAGGAGACAGTGTTTCCTGAGCAGCGCAGAAATACAGACTGTTTGCTGAATAAGCACCTGAACTGTTTCCGTTAAAAAAGACTCCACTCACTGCAGGAAAGCGACTGGCTGAAATGCTCCAGGCCCAGAAGAAAGCAGAAGCATATCAGAACACAGACAGCTTTTCCGGTGTCCTCACGATTTCCCTTTCTTCGGGGCAGGCAATTCATCATACATTGCATAAAGCAGCTGTGTCAGAAATTCCCTGCTGTCCACATTGTCAACCATCAGCATTTCTTTTGCGCCTTCATATGGAAGTTCCATCTCCGCATCCGGCATCATCGCCCTGGCTGATCCGGTGGGCCTGACCAGGAAGCGGTCGTCATAAATGCCGCCAAAAATCCGGCCGTTCACATACAGGATATATTCGCCCATCATCTGCCTGAAGGTGATCCCATCCACCCCTGAAAGCTGATCCAGAATATAGTTCAGGTATGTTCTGCTGGATGCCATGCATATACTCCTTTCACAGCGGCCAGGGTTAAGCATCACTGATACATATCTTCCAGTGTGATCAGGGTAACATCGCCTTCCCTACCTGCTTTTTTCAGTCCTTCGGTAAAACCGCTTTTGGAAAAGATAAAGTAAAAACGCTGATCCATGGCAGTGGTAATCACAGAAGCATAATCTTTAAGCAGCGTCAGTACTTCAAGTCCTATAGGTTCATTCCTGTACTTACAGGAACCGATCAGATACTGTTTTCCTGTGTTTCGATTGAATGATTTTGATTCCACACCCACAATATCAATCTGGATTTCTTTTTTTTCTTTGGGATGATTCCCCCACCATTCGCCCATACTGCCCAGCTGAAAAGGAAGTTTCTCCATGTGATCAACAAGCCAGTCATGACACATTGTTTCAAAAATCTGCCCCATATAATTGTTGATGTCACCATTCACAGACACATCAAACACACGATCCATTCGTCCGGCTGTGATGGACATCAGGTTTGCCGGTACATATCGATACCAAAAACGGAAAAAAGGATCTGTGATCCGATAAATGGTTTTTTTCCTGGAATTGTTCATAACCGGCTCAACTTTCTGAACAATGCCCATTTTCATCAATACTTTCAGGTATTTACTGCACGCCGAGCTTTCCAAATGTACCTTGGAAGTAATTTCGTTTGCTTTACTGGAGCCTTCTGCAATCGCAGTAATGATCGAATTGTAAACCGCAGGTTCACGCAATTCCTGTCGAAGCAGATTCTCCGGTTCCTCAAACAGGTAAGCAGAACGATCAAAAAAGTTGTTAATCAGCGCGTCCTGTACGCTTCCCTTCACATGTAACAGATTGATATAATGTGGGATTCCGCCTGTAATGCCATAGATGAGCGCATTATCTTCAGGTGATAATTCCGGATGAAACCGTGCGGCATCCATATACGACAGTGGCATGACCTTCAGTTGTGCGGTCCGCCTTCCAAAAAGCGGACTCTTTTCACTGAGGACCTCTTTTTCCATAAAGCTCATGGAGGAACCGCAGAGAATCATGTAAAGCCTGGTCTCCTTCCATTCATGATCCAGCAAATGCTGCAGCCTGGAAGGAATGGAATCGTCTGCCTCGCACAGGAACGGTAGTTCATCGATAACAAAAACCATACGTTCGTCTTTTGCCAGACGCGTAATCTCCGCAAATGCATCATCAAAGGACCGATACACCGGAGCGTTCGGGATACCTGGGCTTTTGTATGCAGCAATCGCTTTTGAAAGCGCTTCCAGGTTATCCCCCGCTGTTGCTTTCAAGGCAGGGTAGAAAATTGTTTTTTTATCTTTCGCAAACTCTGTGATCAGGGCTGTTTTCCCTACACGTCTGCGTCCGTATATGACAACGCATTCGCAATCATCACTCTGATACCTTCGGTTCAACATTTGAAGCTCATGTTCTCTGCATAGAAACATATAAACCTCCAGCGAAAAGATGTTCGGGAATTACGAGTTAGGGAAACACGATTCCCTATTGATATATTAAGTTTTACGGTCTTTTTGTCAAGGGATTATTTCCAGATGTATTATGTACCACGACAGTATGATGATAACAGAGATGCTGTTTTCAGCATTTTCAAAATACTCATAATGCAGAAGGGGCTGTCTCAAGATACATGAAACAGCCCTGTATTTTGTCAAAGTCAGTGCCGGCGATGATGCACCCGGGCATCCGGAAAACATTGGCCGTCAATTTTTCATGGATATCGCAGTTCTCCGGCCGGATGTTCCTGATGTATTCGCTGAGGATCCATACTCCTGCAAATCACCTTCCGTTGATCTGCCTGAAGTTCGCAGCATTGGCCCTGTACAGCTGCCTGAATACCCGGTAGTTGCGCTCATAGATCTCCTGGTTTTCAGGATTGGGCCTATAGCAATGATTTGGCCGGACGAGCTTTTTGGAAAGCTCCGCAACGTCAGCGCCCCTGAGTTTTGCCGAGACGGCAAGCGCGGCTCCGGCCGCCCCCACCGACTGCGGGTTGTCGATGGTCTCGATGGTCCGGCCGGTGATGTCTGCCAATGCCTGGCAGAGCACCGGAGAGAGTGACCCCCCGCCGACGAAACGGATCGTGTCAGAGGTTTTGACCTTCCGCATGACGCACTCCAGCAGCCAGCGCAGGTGATAGCAGATGCCCTCCATCACGGCGCGCATGAGGTCTCCCTTACTGTTTTCAACGCGGATATTGAAGAACATGCCGCCGGCATTGGAATCCTCAAATGGGCATCGATTGCCGTGAAGCCACGGCGTAAAGAGCACGCCGTTCGCTCCGGGAGGCACCTTGCCCACCTCCTCAGAGAGAAAGTCGAAGATGCTCCGATACCTGCTCTCCACGTCGCTCACCCTGGTATGCTGCAGATAGACGCCGATTTCATCCAGGGCCATGTGTTCAATGGCCCACTCAAGACATTTGCCCGCCGTTTCCAGTTCAGCATAGTAATTGAAATGGCCGTGTATGGCCGAAAGCACGCCGGTGATCATGGCATTGAGGTCGGCCGTCTGATGATCCATGAAGGTGGACACCCAGCCGGAGGTCCCCACGTAGATGTGGGTATCGCCCGGCCGGGTACAGCCGGCGCCGATATTGACAAACGTCGTGTCGCCTCCCCCGCCGAATACCGGGATGCCCGGCACCAGGCCCAGCTCCTCCGCCGCGCTTTCCGTCAGACCGCCTGCCAGATCCGTGCAGTCGATGATCTCGGGCATATGCTCGGGGCTCACCCCGTACATCTTCAGCAGGCCTTTGTTCCAGCCTTCCCTGCCCCTGCGCGTGTCATAGAGGAAGGTTGCGAAGGCGGAATCGGCGGTGCGAACAATCCTGCCCGTGCAGCGCGCCACGAGGTAGTCGCCGATATCCAGCCACTTGTAGGTCTTCCGGAAGACATCGGGCTCATTGTTCTCCACCCACTTGTACTTCCACACCGGATCCTTGGCGCTGACCGAGCCGGCGTAATTGACAAGCAGATTCCGCGCCAGCTTGTACAGGCTGCAGCCGGAGACCTTGATGATCCCGCGGCCCATGCATTCCCTGTATTCCCTGACCCCCTTCTGGTCCAGGTAATTCATCGGCCGTCTCAGGGCATTCCCCTTTTCGTCCACAAAGACCGAGCCCTGCATCTGCGAGCAGAACGCCATTCCATCGATCTGGCTGGGCTCTACCTCTGACTTCCGGAACAGTTCCCTCGTGGTGGAACAGATCGCCGCCCACCATTCCTCCGTGTCCTGCTCCGCACCGCCGTCGTCGGATATGTACAGCCCGTAAGGCGCGGAGGACCCGGCCACCAGTTTTATCTCGGTATCGATCTCAAACAGGCAGGTCTTTACACTGCTGGTTCCAAAACCATAGATGATGATATACAACTGCCTAATCCTCTTTCACATAGCTGTTCCATCCCGTGTCGATTTTCTCCCTGACCTTGGACAGGGTTTTTTCGTCAAGGTCAGGCCAATCGGTTACGGTGCTGGCCTTGTTGGTCACCAGATGGGCCTTTTCCGCCAGCAGGGCCAGCGGCGTATCCGCCAGGGAATCGGAATAGAAATTCTCAATCACCGGATATCCCTGATCGATGATGTACCTGGCCTTTTCCTTCGCGTACTTCATTTTATTGAGAAATACCCCGTATTCCCGGTCAAAATCCGTGGCCATGAACCGTACGCCCAGCCTGTTTGCAATGGGTTCGATGATACAGTTCGGCGAGGCGCTGATAATCAGGTCGTCCGGCCGCTTCTGGGCCAGATACCAGGATGCGATCCGCTTTTCGTTTTTGTCCCAGTACCGTTCAATCTGCTCGTCAAAGTCGTCCACCAGCGTCAGATAGCCGAAGAACTCCCGCTGCTTCGTTGTTTCTGTGATTATCCCCTTTTTCTTCTGGAGGAGGATCCTGAGTACCTTCGGAAAGAAGGTAAACCAAAGCCTGGGATGGCGTTTCATGCACCACAGGCAGAAGTCTATCGAGCAGTCTGTCGGATAGATCGTGCCGTCAAAATCATATATGTTCATGTGATTCTCTCCCGCTTAGGCCCCTGGTTCACCCCCGCGAAAAGCGGATCATGTTCCGGTTGTAGCCGGTGGTGGCGAGATAGGCCTTTTCTTTTTGTGCTTCCATCAGTCCGCTCAGTATGAAGCTGCTCAGCCCCACGACCTGTACGTCGGATTCCGTCAGGTCAAACAGCTTGCCTGAATCGCGTTCAACAATGAGGACCGAGTCCTCTTCAAAGAAGAGAGAGAGCTCGATCAGAACCGGCTTCTTTGTCTGACTGTTCCTGTCGATGACTGTCAGGCCGATCTCCTCGATAAAGAGTGCAGCGATGTTGGCTGTTTTCCGCGTAAACTGATGCGCCTGCAGGCTGTTCCTGACGCGTTCCGACAGGCCCACCGTGCTTTCCGGGGTCAGCGTGGCGTCCATCACCTCGATGTCCGATTCCATGTCCTTCAGCAGGAACGGGAAATTGTCCTTTCCAAACCGCAGGTATACGAACAGATAAGCGCAGATGAGTGTAAAAATCGGCGCCACGGCAAAGCCGGCCCACATGCCGCCCGTACCAAAGGCCAATGCCCCAAGAACCGGCAGGAGGATGTACAGAAAACCGTTCTGGAAGCAGGCGATGCAGGTTGCCATGCCAATGTGGTCGATCAGCATATAGTAGGAGGTGGTGAGCGAAACCACGCTGCAGAACGTAAACCCAAGCGAAACGATCCGAAGCGCCGTAATCGACGGGGCGAGCGCCTCGCTGCCCGTGATGCCAAACAGTGCGCAGAACTGCGGGGTAAAAGCCCAGATCAGCGCCGTCGCAGCCAGTCCTTCTATGACTGCGGCCCTGATGCCGGACCGCATCACACGCTTGATGAGCCGGTGGTTCTTTTCCCCGAAATAGGTGCCGATCAGCGGCTGCATCGCCATGCCCACGCCATCCATCACCACGCCAAACTCGATCAGGCTGACGACCACGGCGAGGGTGACCAGGCCGGTCTCGCCAAAGAGGCCCGAAACGAATCCGATCATCACATAGTCCATCAGGCCCCAGCAGACATAGACGGAGGAATCCACGATGCTGTAGCGCGAAGTCAGCAGGAAGTCCCTGAAGGACAGGTGCCAGACAAAGCGCAGCGTGTTCTCCTTCCGGAAGTAGTGCCAGAAGCATGTGAGGATGCCGAGGCTGTTTCCGATTACAGACCCCAGGATGATGCCCGTCATACCCAGGAAGCGGGTCAGTATGACCGAGCATATGATGTTCCCGCCGATCTGGAATCCATAGCAGATGTTGTTGCACAGCTCGTCTCCGTCGCTGTAGACCATTTGTTCCAGATAGAAGATGACAATGGTCAGAAAGGCGTTGACAGGAACCAGGCGGTAGTACCTGAGCGCGTTCTCCAGAATATCCCCCGATATGCCGCTCACGCGGAAATAGGCATTCTGGAACACGAGTATCAGAAGCGCGGAAAGCAGCCCGATGCCCACGCTGACGATCAGGCCCTGGCTGTAAATCTCATTCGCCCGGTCCTTCCGCATCGCGCCAACTTCCCGGGCGAATACAATCCCGACGCCGGTTGAAACCAGATCTCCGAAGAATGTCACAATGGCTGTCACGGGCGTGATCGCGTTTATTCCGGCGACACCAGACGCGCCGATGAAGTGTCCGGCGATGATGCTGTCGCTGAGGAGCATCAGATACATCACTGCTTTGGTGAAAGTGCCGGATATCAGCATGGAGTTGAATTTCTTCTCACAAAAACCTTTTTGAGCAGACATACTCATAACTCCCTTCATATAGTGAGGAGCCGTATTCTGCCCCTCATCGAACCGTGCGCGCCCTATGAAAGCATACGGCTCTCCCAGGTTTCACTCAGAATTGCCGGAGATTTACGCATAACTCAGGAGATTTGATGAACTGATCCTATATTTCATGAACTCGGGACCATGTCATGCCCGCCTTCCGGCTTCGTCTTTTCAGTACCCAGTGGCGTCTCCTTCAGATTCAATCAAACGACTGTCCGATGTGCAAATCCGCGTCAGATACCCGGACAATCGAGAAAAGCAAAGATGCCATACATAAAATACTTAGCGTAATGCCAAACTCAGCAAAGGAAAGAATACGCTTATGTCAATTGATAAACAAGGGTTTGAGCCTATTAAAGTTGTTGCGCCTAATCAAGCAAAATCGCAGCCGTCTGTATAACCCCTTTATGTATAACCCCTTGACGTTTTTTTGTGGAAGGGGGTTATAATGTATTTAGCAGATGCGAAAGGAGGAAGCATCCATATGGCAATGGAAAAGCAGAATGC
>CAMOVR010000146.1 GCA_946627565.1 uncultured Clostridia bacterium | reverse complement strand
TGGATCCTGCTTTTGATCCAAACTCTGTCAGGGTGCCCTGGTGGAGCGGGCTGCTGGCAAAGATGATGAGCCTTGGGACACGGCCGCGCACGGACGGGCGGGATGAAAGGGACTATGCAGGCTTTGACATGCACCTGGACCGGGCCCGGGAACTGAATGAGAGGATGGTTACCCTCCCTTCGGTTTTCTATTTCTCCGTGCCCTGCAGTTACACGGACAGGCAGCCGGACGGGACGTACCGGCCCCGGCGGGGCATGGAACCCCTTTTTTGTCAGAAGGTCCTGCCAGATCGGTGCCTACCGCGGCACCACGGGCGGCGGCATAACGGTGGATGCAACCTGGCGGGATAATGACGGCCTGGTCAACACCTGCTCATCCTCCGTCCCATCCGGTGCCCCATCCGTCCCCCTGGACAGAAACTGCATTCTTCCCGGACGGTGGAATGTCTTCCCCGTGGTCCAGGGCGACCACATGTACCTCCAGGGCGGCCTCATGCGTCATCACGACATCAGGGCCTTTTACCTGGACCTGCTTGAAATGCTGGAAAAGACAGGCGAAGCAGAGACTTAAGAGAACCACTGAGCACACCTGCCGCTTCTGAAAAGCAGAAAGAACCGGGCGCGTCTGTGCGTCCGGTTCTTTCCATATTCACATGGTTTGTTCACAGGTAACTGACGGTTTCCTCCAGGGGCTTACGGTTTGCGTGATTCGGCAGCGGGCCTGCGCCTGGGGATGCGTATCCAAGGTCCAGAAGCATCAGCACTTCCTCATTTTCCGGCAGTCCCAGAGCTTCCGAAACCTTTGCCGGATCAAAGAAATTGATCCAGCAGCTGTCCACGCCTTCATCTGCCGCAGCCAGTATCATGTGGGTAGCAACGATGGCGGCATCCTCCGCCCCGGAATCCCTCTTTCCGCCGGGATAGGTGAACACGTTATTTTTGTCAAAGGCTACCACCAGCACCACCGGGGCACCGTAGCGGCAGGGCGTAGCAGAATCCACAAGGGCAAGGGCCTTCTCGGAGCGCACCACATACACATGCTGTTCCTGCAGGTTCTTTGCCGTGGGTGCCAGCCGTCCGGCTTCCAGAATCGCCTGCAGCTTTTCTTCCTCAACCTGCCTGTCGCTGTATTTCTTGCAGGAGTAGCGGTTTCTGATCACATCTCTGAATTCCATATGCATTCCATCCTTTCTCACTGACCGGCTTTCAGGCCGTTTGAAATCACCACGTTCATGCGTTCCACTTCCACCTTTTCCCAGACATGTTCCAGGATATACGGTTCTGAAGCAAGGTACGCATCAACCCCTTCCCTGCCGTCAAAGTCCATCACCAGCAGGGAGCCCTTCATCTTTCCTTCCTCATCCAGCAGACCGCCGGCACAGATCACGTGCTCACTTACCTTCTGCATGTTCTCAAGATGACGCGGCCTGACTTCCATCCGCTTCTCCAGCATACCCGCCCCGTCCAGGGCTCTGACCACAAACTGCATTCTGATCTCCTCCTTTTGCTTTTCCTTATGTTCCCTCTCCGGTATCTTCACCAAGGGATGCCCCAAAGCGTCTGATTTCCTCCAGTTTTTCCTCCGGAACCCCGGGATCTAGGACTGGACCGTGAACACGCCCATGTCTTCAAGACCCAGATACCCCAGGAAGTCTCCCTGATAGGAAAACATTGCCCCGGTGTACATATCCGGATCGCCGGAAGAAAGGAGCATGGCAGCTTTTTTCAGCTTCATGGGTCCTCTGGGATAGAGGGCGGCATAGAAGCGGTCAATAACGCACTTCAGCTGCCCGCTGAATCCGTGGTAATAGATGGGAGAAGCCAGCACCAGCATGTCCGCTTCCCTGAGCAGCGGATACACCTTCTGCATGTCGTCTTTCTGCACACATGTGCCGTTCCCCCTGCCATGGCAGTATTCACAGGCAAGACACCCGTGAATGTTCATGCGGCATACATCCAGCACGTCCCACCTGCAGCCTGCCTTCTCAAAGCCTTCGCACAGGGCCTTAATCATCTGCTTTGTATTTCCCTTCTGTCTTGGACTCCCGTTGAGAATCAGTACCTGCATGTGTATTTCCTCCATTCCTGCCCTGTCCGGGCACATGTATCTTCTTTCCTGTCCCTTCCCGGGACCTGATCCGCTTCTTTTCCTTTATGTCGGATCGCACAGAAGCACCGTGAAGCCAAGGTCATAGGCAACAATGTGGTGGCCGTGCATGGTTTCTGCCCTGCCCGGGACCTTTCCCGCCAGGATGCTTTCCGCTCCCTCCCGCAGTTTCCCTATGATATCGGGGGAAAGCGGGAGATCCGCATGGGATGGCCAGATTTCATCAAAGTCTCCGGTCATCTTTTCCAGTTTCTTCAGGCTCATGATATAGTCCTGCATGTTCCTGTGCTGTCCAAACATAAAGATCCTGCCATGGGCCTGGATGGGATCGCCGCTGATCAGGACACGCCTTTTCACATCCAGCACCGCCATGCTCCCGGGGGTATGACCGGGCAGATGGATCAGTTTCAGCTTTCTGTTTCCAAGATCCAGCTCATCCCCGTCCCGGATGGGAATCAGCCTGCCGCCTTTACCGCTGCGCCGATAGCCTTCTTCATCCGCGGGATGCATGTAAAAGGCTGCAAAGGATGCATTTCCTCCCACATGGTCCATATCCGAATGGGTGTTCAGCAGGAAGACAGGCAGGCTGGTCAGGGACGCTGCCAGGCTTCCCGGGTCTGAAACCGTCATGCCGGAATCAATCAGAAGCGCCTTCTCCTTGCCTGCCAGAAGAAAAAAACGTACGCCTCCATCCTCCAGGCGCCAGGTATCAGGGTACATCTGTATGAACTGAGGATCCATAGATTGATGAACACTCCTTCCGGATGGTCTGTCCCGGCACATCTGTCCTGCCCGGGTCAGTCTATGTAGGTGACTTCGTTGCCTTTTCGGGGCAGAGGCTGCCTTGCCGGCAAGCCGCTTTCCGTATCCGGCACGCCCAGGGCCAGGGCCCCATAGACACGCTCCTCTTCCTTCATGCCAAGCTTCCGGAGATAAGCGTTTATTTCCATGTTCTCATTGAGCCACCTGAGCTGATTGATCCAGCAGCTTCCCAGAGACAGGGCATTGGCGGCGATCATCATGTTTTCCAGGGCACAGGCACAGTCGGCTATATTGTTGCCGTAATCCATGCGGTTGGCTGTAATGATCAGGACAGGTGCATGATAGCTGAACACATATCCGCCCTTTCTGGACGCAGAGATGGAGTGCCTCAGACTCGGATACATATCCTCCGTCTCTTCCATGACCGCAAAGGCCTTCTCTGTCATCTGGATCAGATTCTCCAGCACATCCCGGCTGCGGACCACCAGGAAATGGCATGTCTGGCTGTTGCCCCCGCTGGGGGCATACCGCCCGGCCTCCAGGATCCGGTCCAGGTGGTCCTCAGGCACCATGTCCGGCCTGAAACTGCGGGTGCTCCGTCTCGTGAGGATTGCCTGCATTGCTTCCATTTCCTGCGGTGCATGCATATGTTCTATCACCTTTTCTTTCTCCACCTGTTCAGATTCTGATCAAGATTATTGACAAACAACGTCCGGGTTACCCGATTCCTGCCCATTATAGCAGAACATGACACGGTTGCAATGATGGCCTGGGTGCTTGCTGACAGCAGCCGGAGAGACATGCTGCCCCGGAGGCCCATTCTGTTTATACGCAGATATGGGGAAACTTTTGGCCTGTCGGCGAAAAGCCGACGGGCTCTTCTGTTCCCCGGGGCCATACCGGGCGCAGGCAGCTGCAGCATGGTAAAACGGAAAAAAAGAACAGCCATGACATGCGTCACGGCTGTTCCTGTATCCGGGTATTTCCTGTTTTGCGCCACAGTTTCCCGGGCGCCTTTACCTGACTGGTTTACTTTGCATAGGAGAAGGTCAGTTCCGGATATCCGAAGGCAGCCACTGTCACGGTGTACTGCTTTCCTTCTTCAAACAGGGGATTTTCGCTGCCATTGCGGGCCTTTACCACGCCGTCCGCATTCAGGACGCCGTTTTCATCCAGCGCGATGAAACTTCCAACTGTTCCGTGATGGCCCACAATTTCCTGCTCCGTGGCCTTTTCTTCACCTTCCGCCAGGATCTGGACATGCTGGATGTTCTTCAGGAAATCTTCCATGGATCCCTTTGCAAGCACCACAGCCTTGCCGTCAAAGGAGATGTCTTCAGCCTTAAGGTCGCTTTCCAGAACGAACCAGGGAGCCTGAGCCGCGGCAGGGCCGCCTTCAAAGGCAGGAGAACGGTATTTGCCGCTCTGGTCCACCACGTTCACATAGTAGTAGCCGGCCTTCATTTCATTTGCAAAGGTAATCACAACCTTGCCGTCGGCGATTTCCACGGTATAGCTGTCTTCCGGCACGATTTCCTCGTTGCGCACGCCCCAGCGGATATCCAGCACCTTCAGATCAAAATCCTCAGGCAGGGCATTTGTCATGGTGACCACACCGTTTTCCACAGACTCTACAGGCAGTGCGGAGCCTTCCACTTCCAGGAAGGTCTTGCCGGCCTTGCCCTCAAAGGCATTGATCACGGCTTCCTGAGCAGCCTGGCACACCATGGTGGCACCGGAGACGGCATCCGCGCCGGCTGTCATGTTCATGGCCTTTACTTCTTCCAGGGTCTTGCCGACAAAGGCATCCAGCAGTCCGCCGCCCACGGCAGCGTCAAAGTAGGGCTTGTTCTTGTTGGCCCAGAATTCTTCGTTGCCTTCCTGAACGGAACCTGCACCTCCTGTGCTATTGTCCTTCACGGCGGTAATGACACCGTTGTCATCCACTTCCACAGTCAGCTTCACATTGTAAAACGGCGGATGAATGAAGGGAGCGGTGGAGGGATAATTGCGCTGGTCCACATTGGCGTCGCCTTCCAGGGTCTGGTCAGCCATGGCAAGACCCAGACTCAGGGCAAGGCAGAGCGCCAGGATAAGAGCAGTCATGGAACGGAATGTTTTCATGGGAATCCTCCTGTCATGAATATAGAAATATGAAAATTTGTTTCTTTGTGTTTCCTGTGTCTTCATCAGGCCAGCACGGCACCCAGTGCCCTGCAGGCGGAAATGGCTTCATCGTCCGGTGCATTGTTGGCCTTTACGCTGTCAGCTGCCAGGGTGATGCCCTTTTCCGTGCAGCGTCCTTCCCAGTTTTCCAGCCACTCGCCCGCACCCCAGTCATAGCTTCCAAACAGCACGACTTTCTTTCCGGCAAGGGACGGTTCTATGGTCTCCAGCATCGGGAGGAATTCGCCCTCCTCCAGTTCCTCAGATCCCATGGCAGGGCACCCAAGGGCCACGGCATCATAGGCGTCCACACCGGTTACATCTGTGCAGTAAAGCAGATCCACCTGTGCGCCTGCTTCCTTTGCCCCGTCCGCCACAGCCTTTGCCATGGCTTCCGTGTTGCCGCTTCCGCTCCAGTATATAACTGCAGCTTTGTTCATGCGTTCATTCTCCTTTCGGCATGTTGATCTATTCCATATTCCCCTGCCACAGCTGCACTGTGTAAAGGGACATGAGGAACAGCAGATTCATTCGGCCACCATGAGCCGGTCAATGGGGCAGCCCTTGGCATAACTGCGAAGATATACTTCCGTGCAGTGTCTGCACTGTGCGAAGATGTGCAGGGCTTTTTCCACATCGTCATACACTTTCCAGATACCGCAGTACTTGAACGAGTCTTTCCTGTGCATGAACCCGTCCACGTCCGCCGGAGGATACCCCAGGAACAGGCCCACCTCATGGGGAAAGTCCCCTCCGCTGCGCATCCGGGCCATGAGCGTGGAGAGGCATGCGCCAGCGTCACAGCTCGCGTACCCGCATTCCGACAGGAGAGCGCGGCTCATGGGGTTCAGCAGATCCCGCTGCAGGCGCTCCGGACGGTACAGATACAGCAGTGCCTTCCCGTCCGCCCATCTCAGCGGCACAATGCGCAGGCCCTTGCCATGCAGCTTCTCATTGAGCTGCCGCAGTTCCTCTGTCATCTGCTCCCGGCTTTCAAAGCAGTAATTAAACATGTTCCCTGTCTTCAGACGGGCCATGGTGGGTGCGCAGCACCGGATCAGTGTTTCGTTGGACATGACTGCCTCCTGAAAGATGTTGCGATGCGTTAGGTATGACTAACCAGTCTTCTAAAAAAAACAGCGTTTTCGCTGCGGTGGACCGTCTTACCCTGTGATCCTAGGTTAGTCATAGCTAACGTCATCATCCTATCATACCCCAAAAACCTTGTCAATACCCCTGTCTTACCCGCATCCGGGCTTCAGGCATCCTCCCCGGAATGCATATTCCGGCATATTCTTTCATCTTATAGCCGACTCTCCCTGTCTTCCCTTCAGCGGGCTTTTTCCCGTCATGTTTGCTTTTCGGCGTCTCTGTATTTTTTCAGTTCTTCGCCGAGGGCCAGGAAGGCCTCATAGGAGGCATCGCTCATGTCCCATCCAAAGGAGATGGCGTCCTGCACGGCCTGAGCAGGTTCCACACCGGCCTGCGTGAGCAGCTGGCTGAAGAAGGAAACACGGCGCATCAGACTTTCTGACCTTCTGGCACCTTCGTTCGTGAGTACCAGGTTCCCGTCCTGCTCCACACTGGCCAGGCCCTGATCCTGCATCTGGCGGATAAAGGTGCTGACAGATGCCTTGGATACCCCCAGGCTGTGAGCCACATCCACGGCCCGCACGCACAGATATTTTTCCTTCAGGGCCCCGATGGCATACAAATACCGGTCCAGTGATCTGCTCATGAATCTGATCCTTTCTGCCTTGTCCTTCCCGTTTATTCACCCTGCTTTTCTGCCCGGTGCTGTTTCCTGTACTCGCTGGGAGAACATCCTTCTGTCTTCTGGAAAATGTGGGAAAAATGCGAGGAGGATACAAATCCCACCTGGTCACCGATCCCGGAAACACTCATGTCGGTTTCAGCCAGCAGTTCTTTTGCCTTCCTGCACCGGCACAGATGATGGTACTCCAGAAGCGTCATGCCGGTACACCGCTTGAAGGTCCTGAGCAGATAGCTTCCGTTGACATACAGTTCCCTGGCCATTTTGTCCAGGGAGAATTTCTCTGCGCTGTGCAGGTCGATATAGGCCCGGGCATCCTCAGAGAGGACTTCTCCCCTGGTCTCTTTTTCCTTCACGCAGGATCCTCCCTTCTCTGTGTACCCGCTCCGTAAATTAGTTTACTTTAACTAACATGCACATATTAGCACAGACTAACTCCGTCTGTCATGTTTTTTTATTTTTCGTCAATATCAGACAATTCCCGGTGCAAACTGGTCAATTTCAGGATAACAGGGTTCACAGGATGTGTGCTATGATACCCATCGGTTAGATTGAACTAACATCGTGCTGCCATTCTCCGGCAGCTCAGAAAGGAAAACTCGGCATGAATACCGGCAACAAAACAAGACAGTTCGGTGCCATGGTGCTGTGCGCCCTGATGCTCTTTATGCTGGCCCTGCCCCTTCAGGCGGATGCAGAAGAAGCTGTCTCCACCCGCTGGGCAGACGCCGCCGACGAAATAGACAAATATCTGGATGCCGCTTTTGAAAGCTATCTGGACGGGGATGCGAAAGCAGCCTACGACAACGTAAGCAATGCCTATTTCCGGGTATACGAAACCACCGGTTTTGAGCGGCAGACCATGAGCTACGTTTCCGGCAACCGGAAAAACGCAGTGGAAATGCAGTTCTCCGCCTGCAAAGCGGCTGTCAAAAAGGACAACACAGACCGCGAAACCATCATTTCCGTCCGCACCGCCCTGGCGAAGCTGAAAGCCATGATCCGGGAAGACGGCAACAAACTGGCCACCCTGCAGGGCGGTGCCCTGAGCGAAACCAGGTATTACAAGCGGGGCGAGTTGGTCTCCACAGACCCCTACCCCGAGTATTCCCAGGACCCCAATGCGGCGCAGAAATACGCCAGCTGGTACGAAGCAGCCACCCTGGTGAAGGAACTGCTGGATACCGCCTACATGGGATATCTGGATAAGGATTTTGAAGCTGCACAGGACAATCTGAATACAGCTTACTACTCCGTGTACGAGGAATCCGGCCTGAACCATAAGGTGTATACGGATCTGGGCCTCAAGGACCGGCAGAAGATGGACGGGTATTTCACCAGTCTGAGAAGCCTGCTGGCATCCGCGTCCACGAAGTACCAGAAGAACAAATACCGCACCACCACAGACGGTGCCAAGAACCTGGTGCTCAAGCAGGCGAAGGCATTGGATACAAAAGAGGCGGAAGAAAAAGCCGCTCTTCAGGCGGAAGCCGCATCTGCCCAGGCAGAAACCGAAACCAAGACAGAAACTTCGGACCCCAGGCTCCTCACCTTCCTCGGTGCCTTCGGCATCATCGTCCGGGAAGGCCTGGAAGCCATACTGGTCATAGCCGCCATCATTGCCTACCTCACCAAGTCCGGCAACGGCCGCAATCTTAAGAATGTGTACATCGGTGCCGTCTGCGGCATCCTTGCCAGCTTCATCGCCGCGGCAGTGCTTGCCTGGGCCAAGCAGGCCTTTGTGGGTGCCGGACTTGCCCAGGAGGTTATTGAAGGCATCACCGCACTCATTGCCGTATGCGTGCTGTTCTATGTGAGCAACTGGATGATTTCCAAGGCGGAAGCCGCATCCTGGAGCCGCTACATTGACGGAAAGGTTCAGTCCTCCGTGGAACAGGGCAGCGCATTTGCCCTGGCCTTCACCGCCTTCCTCTCCGTGTTCCGTGAAGGCGCGGAAGTGGTGCTGTTCTATCAGCCCATGCTCTCCGAGGGCAATCCCGGCATGGTATGGGCAGGCTTCGGCGCCGGATGCGTCCTGCTGGTGTTTGTCTACCTGGCCATCACCAAGCTTTCCATCAAACTGCCCATCCGGACCTTCTTTACCGCCACATCCATCCTCATGGCCATCATGTGCGTTTCCTTCCTGGGAAGCGGCATCAAGGAACTGGCCGAGGGCAATGTGTTTGACCTGACACTGCAGGTACCCGGCATACCGGAAAATGATGTGATCCAGATCTTCGGCATCTATCCCTGGATGGAGACCCTGCTGCCTCAGCTGATCCTCTCCATCATCCTGCTGGTCACTTTCCTCATGGCCCACTACCGGGGCAAAATCGATGCGCTCAAAGCGCAGTATTCCAAATCCTGATACCCCCGCGGCACTGCCCCGCGCAGACCGCGACGGATATACAAATGAATGAACGTACGGAGGATGTACCATGAAAAAGTTTCTTTCCCTGCTGCTGGCTGCTGTGATGCTGATGAGCATGACCGCTGTGGGCCTTGCTGAAGAAGAAGCGGGCTTTGATGAGTATGAACTGGGTGTTGAAGGTGAACAGGAAGTCGGTTTCATGACCATGTCTATGGTGTATTTCCAGCCCGTGGACATGGCTCCCGCTGAGAATGCCACCCCCAAGGAAGGCTCCGACCTGCACATCGAAGTGGACCTGACCGCCAATGAGAACCCCTACGGCTTCCCGGTGGACGGCTGGGTTCCCTATCTGAGCATCGATTTCGTCATCAAGGACCTGGAAGGCAAGGAAGTGTACTCCGGTTCCATGATGCCCATGGCTGCCAGCGACGGCCCCCACTACGGCAACAACATTCCCCTGCCCGAAGGCGAGTACACCGTGACACTCACCATCAAGAGCCCTGCTGAGAACGGCTATCTCCTCCATGTTGACGCTGAAACCGGCGTGGAAGCCAAGGAATTCTGGACTGAACCCCTGACCGCCACCTGGACCGGCTGGAAGTTTGTCAAGGAATGGTAATCTGATC
>CAMOVR010000145.1 GCA_946627565.1 uncultured Clostridia bacterium | reverse complement strand
ACTGGACACATACAGGTGTACATACAGAACATGAAGGCTATCCCGAAACCCTGACGGTGTCCACAGAAGGATTGGAGATTGGTGAATACATCTGGTGGGTAGGCGTCTGGACGGACGAAGACCATCTGGCATATGGCAATATCACCACTGACACCTTCACTGTCACTCTGGCGGCTCCGAGTGTGGAAGCACCTGCCTCTGTGGTGGCTGGGGAGCCGTATACTGTGAACCTGACAGAGGAAGTGCCGGGTGCTCTGTGGTATGACCTTGAGATCTGGAACCGCAATGGTTCAGAAGATATCGCTGACTGGACTCATACAAGTATACATACAGAACATGAAGGCTATACTGAAACGCTGACAGTGTCCACGGAAACCCTGCCACTGGGTGAATACATCTGGTGGTGCGGTGTCTGGACGGATGAAGAACACCTGGCTTACGGCAACATAACCACAGGCAGCTTTAACGTTACGCTGGCAGCGCCTGAAGTAGAAGCACCTGCCTCTGTGGTAGCCGGGGAACCCTATACTGTGAACATCACAGAGGAAGTACCTGGTGCGCTGTGGTATGACCTTGAGATCTGGAACAGCAACGGGTCTGAGGATATCGCTGACTGGACACATACAGGTGTACATACAGAACATGAAGGCTACACCGAAACGCTGACGGTGTCCGCAGAAGGGTTAGAGATTGGTGAATACATCTGGTGGTGCGGTGTCTGGACGGATGAAGAACACCTGGCTTACGGCAACATAACCACAGGCAGCTTTAACGTTACGCTGGCAGCGCCTGCAGTAGAAGCACCTGCCTCCGTGGTGGAAGGGGAACCCTTTACAGTAAACATCACAGAGGAAGTACCTGGTGCGCTGTGGTATGATCTTGAGATCTGGAACAGCAACGGATCTGAGGATATCGCAGACTGGACCAGCATGGAGATCGACACCAGGAGCGAGGGATACACGGAAAACCTGACGGTCTCCACGGAAACGCTGCCCCTGGGTGAATACGTCTGGTGGGTAGGCGTCTGGACGGACGAAGACCATCTGGCCTATGGCAATATCACCACTGGCACTTTCAATGTCACACTGGCTGCGCCGTCTGTGGAAGCACCGGCAACGGTTACCCGTGGTCAATACTACACTGTCCGGATTACGGAACCTGTACCGGAAGCCCTCTGGTACGATCTGGAAATATGGAACAGCAACGGCTCTGAGGACATAGCTGACTGGACCTTCATGGAGGTTGATACGAGATCTGAGGGCTATACTGAAACCCTCTCTGTACCCACTGGATCCCTGGAGCCCGGTGAATATGTCTGGTGGGTGGGTGTCTGGACGGATGAAGACCATCTGGCATATGGAAATATCAGCACAGGCACCTTCACCGTCACGGCGCCAAATCATACAGCCTTTACATTCTCCTACACGGAACCCATGGTGGGCTATGATATGGAAGTGTTCGCCTGCTCTCCTGGGGCGGAAGGGATCCGGGCGAAGTTTCTGAATAAAGATGGTCAGGAAGATCAGTTCTTCCAGGAAGATGGAGACACCCTGTTCAGGAAGTTCTGGACCTGGTCCACAGGCAAGTTCACCCTGGTGGCAGAAGCTTTTGATGGAAGCAGCTGGACCGAGTTTGGCAGGACGAATATCACGATTTCAAGCAAAGGAACACTTGAAAAGACCATTCTTACCCTGTCCTCTCAGGTGCTTGAGGAAGGCGAGCCTCTCTCTATTACCTTCACAGAAGTACCGAATGCTGTCTGGTACAACCTGTCTGTGTGGCATGAGGACGATGTGGAAATCTTAAGCTATGACTTTGATACTCCTGGTACATATACCGTAGAAGAGGCCATGCTGAATGAAGGCGTGAGCCTGGAAGCCGGCAAGGTATACATAGCGCAAATCACTGCATTTGCCTGGGGCTGGGAGCCTTCCTTTACAGGCGGCGTTCCCGTGGTTGTGCTGGGGGCGGACGCAAATACCGCAGAGCTGACACTGCCTGCCGCTCTGACAGAGGTGGAAGAGGAAGCCTTTGCCGGCTTGAGCGCTCAGAAGGTAATCATACGCGCAGAGGGAAGCGTCCGCATGGATCCCCATGCCTTTGAAGACAGCCAGGTGCTGGTAGTGGAAATCCCGGAGAACGTGACCTATGAGCCTGAGGGTATAGTTGTTGTGAAAGACACAGTCGACTGATAGGAATACAACAACCGAGCATACCAGGATTTTCTGGATAACAGATACCAGGCTCCCGGATGGTTTCTATGTGCAACAAAAGGGAGAATTACTGTGAAAAGACAATGTCTCCGGCGTTTGACCACAATTCTTATGGTGTGTGTAATGTGCATGTGTAAGATGAGCATGGTATTTACGACAGCTTCAGCAGATGATTCTACCCGCATAGCCCGGGAGGAGACCGAACAGATGGTGAAAGAGGCAAAGAATGCTTACTTCAAGGAAATGAAGGAGGAACTCGCCTCCGAACTCCGGGTCACGTCTGAAGTGATCCCGGCGGAATCATATCCCACTCAGGAGCGGGCGTTTTACGTCCTGAGCCACAATGGCAGGGAGATGCGCTTCTTCATGGAAATCATCGGGGAGCCCGGAGAAAACGGGCTGTACCCGCTGTATCTCACCCTCCACGGCGGTGGCGGCGGACCCACAGAGGGGAACAATGACCAGTGGATCGACATGCTGCATTATTACAAGGAAGCCGTGGAAAGCGGGATTTACATCGCCTGCCGGGGAATTACGGATACCTGGGATCTTCATTTTCAGAAGGAATCCTATCCCCTCTATGACCGCCTGATTCAGGCTATGGTACTCAACTACGGCGCGGATCCGGACCGGGTATACCTGCTGGGCTTCTCTGCCGGCGGGGACGGAGTGTATCAGGTGGCACCGCGCCTTGCGGATCGCTTTGCCGCCGTCAGCATGTCCGCCGGACATCCCAACGGGGTTTCACTTCTGAACCTTCAGAACTGCCCCATCATCCTGCAGGCTGGAATACGGGATTATTACAGCGAAGACGGCAAGCGTTCCGTACGGGCAGCCGAGGCGGATGAGGTGCTTGACAGCTACAGGGAAACCTATGGCGGCGGATATGAGCACGAAGTGTTCATCCATGTCCCGGCGGGACACAACTTTATCGACTACCGGGACTATGAGGACACGGTACTGAAAAGCCCAGGTGAATTTGTGAAGAGGGAAGCCGAGGACGATATGCCGGGCATATTCCTGGACATCCTGAAGATATGCGGGATTGAGCGCGATATAGGCTGGCTTTCCTATTATTACGTCGGGGATAACAAGGTATTCGACAAGGGCATTACGGATGCGGTGACAAAGAAACTGGGGCTTGAGACAGTTAAGGCAAACACAAATGCCGTACGATGGGTATCCCAGTATACCCGAAATCCAGCACCGAGTAAGATTGTGTGGGATCTGTCCACACGTGCTGAAGAAAGAGAAAAGAACACGTTTTACTGGCTCAGGGCGGAGAAGGGAGTAAACCAGGGAATCATCTCAGCCAGCTATGACAGCGAGAGTAATACGATAAGGATAGAGACAGAAAATGTAAATGGTGACTTTGCGATTATGTTCCATCCGGCGCTCATAGATGTTTCAAGGCCTGTGACAATCCGGACAGGGGAGACGGAATATGTCGTGGAGGTTCACCTGGATCCTGAGTATATACTGGAATCAATGAAGGAAAACGGGAATCCAGAGCTTGCATGTGTTGGGGAGATACTGTACAGTACAGTTTGTCAAAAGTGAACATGACAGGATTCTGCACAAAGCATGGGTAAAGCACAGTACCGAAGCCTGTCCGCCTGCGCCAGAGATCACCGCCTGCATATATCGGGCCGGAGGGGAGACTCGCGCCCTGTATGGGATTCTCAGATACACAACTGGGCGTGAAATTCCCGAATGTACTCAAGCAGCACCTGGGCCCCCTTACCATGTCGGATAATCTTTACTGCCATGTGGTAAATACCCGGGTATCGGATTTTCTAAACGCAAACCCGGAATGTGCCGAATGTGAACATTTTCGTGCATGCGGAGGCGGCTGTATGGCGGAAGGCATGGCGCAGTGCGGCGACTATCTGGCAAAGGATAAGCGCGCCTGTCATTTTCACAGGCATATCGGCGAAAAGGCAGTCCGAGAAGTCGCTGACGCGGCCATAGAGAAGTCTGGCAGGGGAAAAAATCGATGCAAACGGTTGAAATACAAAGGAAACAAGGATCGGAATTACAGGCAGTACGCTTAGCACCAGCTGGCTGAACGGTTGTGTGACAGCCACAGGAGAAAGCAGTTGACAGCCACAGGGGGGAGAAAGCACCACCTGGCTGGGAGAATGGCTGTGTGCCAGTCTATGCTCATAGCCAGGGGCTGTACGATAACCGCAGAATCAGGAAGACAGCATATGTCGAAAAAAGCAGCGTTTCCTGCTTTCAAGGTTCAGCATCGTGATAAGGTCTGTTTCCCCGGAGGGGACAGCGTGACGATTACAGGCAGGGGCGTTATGGATAACGGCAGTCTGATGGTGACGGACATGCAGGATGGAGATGCCGGTTACACTGAGTACATGGCGGGAATCGAAGAGGAAGTCTTTCTGACCGGGAAAGATGCGCAGGTGTATGACAGGGATCCCGAAGCCTTTGAGAAAAAGCATCCAGGCTATGGTATCATTGAATGGAGCAGCTGAACCTGCCGGTTGCACCGGGCAGGAGTTCTGTTGATGTGATGATGATCCTTTCGGACGGACCGGGAAATCTGTATGGAATACGATGACTTTGTGATCTGTCAGGGAAACGGGAAAATACATGTCGGAAACGGGGGAGCACAATGCACCCTGGGCGAAGATCCCTGTTTTGTGACATTCAATGATGCAGGAGCGTAGATCAGGAAAAACGTAAGCCGGGCGATCTGGTGGAAGAATAAGCTCATACCGATGGATTGATGTCATGGCCCGCAAAAAATAAGCATTCCGAGTCCCTATTGAGAAAGCGGTGTCCTGACCCGAATAAAGAAAACCCCCGGATGTTTACCGGAGGTGCGGGACTCATTTCTCAGCATTTTCTTTATTTGCAGTAGCCACACTTGCCTCAATCATCTGCGTGACCACATGATTGAGCTGGGATGCATTCTGACTTGTAATAACGGGTCTTCCAAGCCGCTGTCCAGATCCCGCCGACAGAGCCGCCAGAGTGTACAATGCGCTTGCTGGCTTCAAAACCTTCAGGCTGCCCCTGCTCAGAGAGCTCGATGGTGGCTGCCTCAGCGAGTTGATTAAGCGTAAGAGCATCTGTCATGCAGAAATAAGCGGAGAGGAAATAGAGGCATAACAGCGAAAAAAAGGAAGAGTGGAACTACAAAGGAAAGGTGAAACGTATGGGATTGTTTTTTCATCCGGGCAATGCCCCTTTCAGAAACATTCTGGCAGATGAGAATTATGTGGACAGGACGGGAATCATTGCAGGTATCAATCGGGAACTGAACAGAGGCAAGCGTCTCATCTGTTTGAGCCTTCCCAGGAGAAATGGAAAAACATGGATGCTTCGGACACTCTACGCTTACTATGATGACAGCTGTGATTCCAGTGCGCTCTTTGACGGGTTGTCCATTTCCCGGGATGCATCTTACAGGGAACATATGAACAGGTACATCACGATCCGGCTGGATATGGCTGTTATGATGTCCAATGTGATGAATCGCAATAACGAAGGAATCCGGGCCTATGTGGAAAACAGTCTGAAGGAAGAGGCTCTGCGTCTCTATCCTGATCTGGGGCTTATGCCGCAGTGGGATATCAATACGGTTCTCAGCCAGATTGTAACGGTAACGGGAAAGCAGCTGTTCTTTTTTCTGGACGAATGGGATGCTCCGATCCGGATGTGCGCTACGGATCCGGAAGCACAGGCTGTTTACCTGGATCTTCTCAGAAGCTGGTTTAAAAACGAAACCTTTACGGACAGTTTTGTTGCCGGCGCATATATGACAGGGATTTTGCCGATTAAGAAGATCAAAGGTGAATCTGCCCTGTCGGATTTCAGGGAATATACCATACTTAGTCCCGGTTTCTTTGCGCCATACATTGGCTTTCATGACGATGAAGTGAGAAAACTGTGCGAAGGAAAAGTTGATTTCCAAAAACTCGAGGACTGGTATGAGGGATATACTGCAGGCAACATGCATTACTTCAACCCATACGCTGTCATTCTTGCTATAGAAAAACGGGAACTGGGAACCTACTGGCCAGAATCTTCTTCCGCTGAAACACTGACAGATTACCTGAAGCTGAATTATGACGGACTTCAGGAAGCAGTCGTCTCACTGATTGGTGGGGGCAGGATTCTGGTCAGAACATCCAGGTTTCAAAATGATACGGTGAGATTCTCTTCAAGGGATGATGTCCTGACTCTTCTAATCCATCTGGGGTATCTGTCCTATGAGCGCATCACGGAAAAAGATATGGAAAACTGGAGCGAAGAAGAGAAGGAAGCGTATGGTTGGGCACCGGATTGTGTATTTGCCAGAATTCCAAATAAAGAACTGCTCAGCAAATTCAGGGATCTGCTTAACCTGGAAAGCGGTATGCCAGAACTGATCCGGTTTATGAATCAGTCGGTTCAGCTGCTGAAGGATACAGTTGCACTGAACAGTAAGGCTGTTGCAGAGGCGTTTCACAGACTGCATTCTGCCCATTATGCGCCAGGATTGTACAACAACGAACAATCTCTGCGTTCTCTGATTCGTCTGGCATATATTGCATATCTGGATCATTATTATAAACTGGAAGAAGTACCAGGCGGGAAGGGAATTGCGGATATTGTTTTTATTCCCAGAGGGGGCAGTCAGTATCTGCCAATGATTGTCGAATTGAAGTGGAACAGGTCAGCAAATGCAGCCATCAGCCAGATCCTGCGAAATACATATCATGCCTTCCTTGCTCATGCAGGACAGGATGTTTTGTTTGTGGGTGTTAACTATAATCCGGATACAGGTGAACACGCTTGCAAGATCAGCAGGATTCACTGGGATGGAAATAGCTGTAAGGTTCTTAAGGAGTCTGAAATGTGTTCTGCATGAAAAGACCAAAGCTTGTTGGAGCATGTCCAGGCTTTGGTGCTGCCATAAGCAAATGTGGCGGCCAAATGTGCATTGGGTATATGCCTGGTCTGATATGACCGGCACGGGCTGCGTTTCAGGCCTGAATCCCTCAGCGCAGTCATCTCTGTGTTCAGCCCATGGCCTGCCGCGTGGTCTCCCTCCTTTGCATCTGCTTCCGGGTTGTACCAGGGCGCCGTGTTTCTTCGAAATCAGAGATAAGCCGAAGGTCTGGAAAGCAGCAACAAGGATGACATGGGCAGCCTGCTCTGTGTGGATCCTGACCATGTCACTCTCCATGAAAAATGTTGGCGCTGTGTACAATCCGTATTCCGTCATGAATGCCATCCAATACAGGGAATTCTCTTCTTACTGGTCCCAAACCTCTGCTGCCAATAATCTGATGGATTTCATCAAGTGGGACATGGACGGCCTGCGTCAGGCTGTTATCGAACTCATGGGCGGTGTGGAACTGGAGATCGATACAGGCGGGTATGACAATGATTTCGTGTACACTACCCGTGATGCGGCCCTGACGATGTTTGTCCATTTAGGCTATCTGGCATACGATCAGGATGCTCATACTGTGCGGATCCCCAACAAGGAAATACGGCTGGAGTTTGCCAGAGCCTTGCGTCAGAGTGATAATGCAGAAACGGTGAAACGTGTTCAGGACAGCGTCAGGCTGATCATGGATACGATAAAGAAAAACAGTGAAGCTGTGGCAAAGGGGATTAAGGCTGCGCACATGGAATCATCGAATCCCATGAACCGGAATCATGAAAGCAGTCTCCGGGCGGCCATTCAGGTGGCATACTTTGCGTATAAGGATTACTATGTGAAGCCGGAAGAATTGCCGATGGGGAATGGGTATGCCGATATTGTGTATCTGCCGGAGAAAGGGCTGGATATACCGATCCTGCTTGTTGAATTGAAATGGAATCAGGACGCGGATACAGCAATCCGCCAGATCAGGGAAAAACGATATGTGAACAGCATCGAGGGCTTCGGTGGTCATGTGCTGCTGGCTGGTGTGAACTATGACAGGAAGACGGGAAATAATACGTGCAGGATGGAGGAGACTGTGGTGCAGGAAACGATACGGGCTGCAAACAGATAGCATATTGTGGGATTTGAGAACGAATCCTGCTATGATTCCTGAGAACTTCGGCCATTCTCTTGCGGAAATAGCCCAACTGCAGAACATCAGCTGCCCTCCAATCTCCATACAGGTTATGGCTGTTATGGCGGTGAGGAGGGCAGTCATGCTTACAGCAGGCAGGAAGCAGGCTGCATGGACACTGCGGCAAAAATCTCAATAAGAAGGTGAAAGGTATGGACAACCAAAACGAAATGAATCTCTTCGATCAGTTCGAATATGATGGACAGCAAATTGCTGTATACAGGAAAAAGGATCTGTATTTATTCCTCAGGGTGGACAGTGACGGGACGGAAACACCTGTCGAAGATGAGATGCTTGAAGCTGTGTTCGCCGTTTTTCAGCAGCGGCATAAAGAGTTCTTTGCGTAACAGGGAAGAAAGTGCGGGACCTGACAGCAGACAGGATGCTCAGGGCACGAGGGGAAGATATCATGGGACTGCGCCTGACGGATATCCGTAAGGAGCAAGGTGAATCCGTGTACACGGATGGATACAGGAATCTGGTCGCATCTTACAGCCTGCATGGTATGATCGTCATCTCTGCCGGGGATATCTGAGAAGAAGATGCAGATGACGTGCTCATCCATTTCGGTTTTGACCTGGAGAAAAAGGTACTTTTTGAACGTGTGAATGTTGACGGCAGATCTGTATACAGAAAGTGAACGGGGTATTTTTATGACAAAAGAACAGCGAATTGCAACAAATCCGTCCATGGCAGAAAAAGAAAAGGTCAGACAGCTGGCTCAGATCTATAAAAATAAGCTTACCGGAACCGGGACGCTGATCTGTGCGGGGGAACCACTGGATTCGGATAAAATGGAGTTTACCATGGTTGTACATCCGGATGATGAAAAGAAAATGTTTGATGAGCATGGGAAACTCAGGGAGGGCGTGCCGACTGACTCAATAGGAGGCTGGATACAGGTATTTACTTCATGGAACGAGGCAGATCCGGACAGAAGACCGTATTCCGTTGGAACCTCTTCCTGCAAAGACATTCTGAACATGCTGAAAGGGGAGGATTCGTTTATAATAGAAGGATTTCTGGTCAATGAGGACATATGGATTCCCAAAGATATGCTGGTGTGAACAGCCAGGGTGTCTGAAGGAGAAGAGAAAACCGCGCTGATTTCCTTCAGTGTGGTTTTATATAGTCACTTAAACGATTAAGTACTACGTTGGAAATATTTTGATATAAATACAATACAAAAGCAATGAAATGTGGCAGAGAAGACTCGAAATTAAAAAAACTGATAGATATATGGAATCCGCCTTTTGCCATCCTGAGTGCATTCTTGCTTTGAGGCCGTTCATCCCAGAATTGATTTCGGGAAAGATCATCTGTGTATGACGTCTCCGGGCCCCTGTCCCCGCATGCTTCCGGCACATCCGTATTCCGGCTCTCCCGCCGCAATGGAGGATACAGCAGGCATGTGGGAGAGCGGTGCGTGGAAAAGCATGGGAAAAAACAGGAATCAGAGAGACGGATAAGCATGCTTTATGGCAAAGCATATGTCTCAGGCAGGTGTGATCTGAGATCCTTCCTCCGGTTTACATCTTACTGCAGGGCTGATTCCTGCGGA
>CAMOVR010000144.1 GCA_946627565.1 uncultured Clostridia bacterium | reverse complement strand
GTCTCTCCTTATTCTGACATGATGCCGTATGCCAACGCAGCCGCATCGATATTCATATTACACGAGAGCTGATAATACTGGACTCGCAGTCTGTCAAGCAGAGTCAGCGTCTTTGCAAGTGATGCAGGATTCGCAGGACGGTAAGCCTGCTGGATCAGCATGGGGAGGGCTTCCGATTTGGATATCTCACGGATCCTGTTTTCCTCCGCCCGCTTAAGAATACAGACAGCTTTCAGAGGAACAGCCATGTTATGGCTCAGATGATGCTTTCCGTCCCAGGGTGTTCCATAAACTGTAGCTGCACCATCTTTATGCACCTTAACCAGCGGTTTATCGTCATTGACCATAACAGCCTTATCACCCATCAGTTTCCGCCAGAGCATGGCATGGGTACTTTTCCCCGTGCCGCTCTTTGCCGTAAAGATATAGGCTTTCCCGTCCACTGCGATGGCGGAGCCATGGAACAGGAAGGTATCGTATTCCGGCATGATCTCCGCTATTTTTCTGTACACAGCCAGAGTTTCCAAATAGGCATCCGAATACTGCCATGACAAGAATCCTGCCCTTTCATTCTCCTGCTCCGCTTTTTTCAGTTCAAATACAATATCCTGCTGACATGTGCAGATATTCAGAATCGGGGGCTCTTCTGTCCTGTATTCTGTACACATCAGATGCGTTTCCCCGAACAGGGTATTTATGTTGACAGGCAATCCAGCTATACAATAATTGCCGGTATTCATCTCTACCTCACAAATGCATCATCAGGGTATCTCGAATTCCTCACCCGCATAGGAACCTGTCTCTCCGGCTGGTGTGACAGCTGGCGCTGGCGTCGGAACGTCACTCAGTGCCGGTGTTTGAACAGCAATCTTTGCTGACGTTGTAACAGCAGTCGGTGCTGGCGTGGGACTGGCAATCTTTGCTGCCGGGGTGGGAGTAGCCAGGCTTTCAGCAGCAACCCTTCAAAAGCGGTCTTTTCATTCCTGATCAAGGTGTCCCATTGCTTTGCCGGAGAACAACCGTTAAACCATAACATCAGAAAAAGTGCAGAAAAAAACGACAATTCTTATGAGGATGTGCTGGACAAAGTACTAGCTGCTATACAAAAACAAAACCAGTTGCATCATGTCAACTGGTTTCCACAGGTAGAATTTATGGTTACTTATGAATGCTTCCTTATTCGCTTTTCAGGTCATTTCGCTTCTTCCGTCTGCGAACAGAATGATTTCTCCCCTTCCCTCTGCCCGCTTCACGCGCATCTCAAAAAAGTGTGCTGTGGTCTCAATCACTGGCCGCGTTTCCACCCCGGCGGCAGCACACAGGGCATCCGCATCCGTACTGTAACAGCCGTGCGTGCGGTAATACTCGCGCTGCTCCTCAAAGAGTTTGTACAGGTCAAAGCGCCGGCGTTCATCCTCCGGGATCGGGTATTCCTCACCGTTTTCCGTGAAGAAGAGAAAGCCCCAGTACTGCGGCCGGTGTATGTCGATCACCCCGGTGGGAGCCCACACCCAGTTGTCTTCGGGCAGGGGTTTGCCGTCGGGCCCGGTAACCTTCCTGTACTCCCCGTCCCTGACTTCACAGGTCCACTGCACTCGTGAGAAATTCAGCCGCCAGTAGTCCCCTGGCTTTGGAACACGGTCAGATGCTTCTTTCAGTGACCGCATGGGCAGTTTGATCTCCACGCTCCACTTCCGGTTGTCCGCAGCCGGATCATTCAGCTTTCCGTCAATGTATACTGCGGTCTCAAGGCCCTTGATGTCAAAGGAATCAATGGGCTTGCCCCCGTCCCGGTATGCCTTGGTCAGAAGCAGGTCCCAGACGGTATTCATCGCGTTCATCTCAAGCTCGATGTACCTCTGCGTATCTGAATCCGGGTCGATGAACACCTCGAAATCATTGTCATAGAATATGACGTCATCCCGCTTGCTGACATGGGCCCATATTTCGTTTCCCGTGATCTCCGCACCCACATAAAGCGCCGTGTCATCCCATGCCACCTTCGCCCGGGTGGGAAAGCGCGGCCGTTTTCCAGTCTCAGGTCCCTCGATGTCCACAAAAAGATCGGTAAAGGGAATATCTGCCCAGAAAGGCTTGTCAAGGCGTCCGTCGAGAATCAATGGCGTATGAACCCTGCGGCAGTAATATACCGGCGGTTGAAAAGGATAATGTTTCATATGGCCTCCTGTTTTTTATGATTTGGCTGAAAGACGCTGTAAAACGTATTTCGGATCTGTCTGACCGTTGCCCTGTCATGCCGGCGAAGCATCACCGGCAGCCGGCAATGCCGGGAGAAAGCGGCTCTTTCCCCTGGGAAGCTCAGGTTTTCCCTGCTGCAATCCTTTTATGAGGACTGCGTCCATACGGTTATCCGAATCCCATCCCGGCCTTATTCCCGCTCCTTTCCGTCCCATACGACAGCACGGATTGTACGTCAGAGCACATATGGGAAGAATTACGCAAAACCTTTTCTTTTTATGCCTTCCCGTATATACGTCCAGGTACTTATACCACATCAGGACCCGGGAATCCACCCGCAGGGAATAAAGAAAAAAAGAAAATGGCCTGAAAAAGCGAACGTGTTTCAGACCATTTTCTCATATCCGGTTATGCGTTTGCTTTGTTCCCCAGGATTTCGTCAATCTCCCGCAGTTCCTCTTCACTGAAGTTCCTGTTGGAAAGCGCCTGAACGTTTTCCACGATCTGGGAAGCCCGGGATGCGCCCAGAATCACAGAAGTCAGGGTATTGCGCAGATCCCACACCGTGGCCATCTGCGCCAGGCTCTGGCCGCGCCGCTCCGCCACAGCCTGCAGGCGGCGGACCTTATCCAGAAGGTCTTCATTAATCCGGTTGGTATTCAGGAAAGGTGATTTCGATGCAGCCCTGGAGTCGGCAGGAATGCCCTGCAGATACCGGTTTGTCAGCAGACCCTGGGCCAGGGGGCAGAAGCATACAGAGCCTACGCCCAGTTCAGAAAGAGTCGGCTCCAGGTCTTCAAAGAAGGCACGGTCAATCATATTGTACCGGGGCTGATGCACGGTCAGGGGCGTTCCCAGATCCTTAAGCAACGCTGCCATCTGCCTGGTCTGCTCCGGGGTATAGTTGGACACGCCGACATACAGGGCCTTGCCGCTGCGCACAATATGATCCAGTGCCCGGGCCGTCTCCTCCATGGGGGTCTCAGGATCGGGCCTGTGGTGATAGAAAATGTCCACATAATCCAGTCCCATGCGCCTGAGGCTCTGGTCCAGGGATGCAATCAGATACTTGCGGGACCCGAAATCCCCATACGGTCCCGGCCACATGGTATAGCCCGCCTTGGTGGAGATGATGATTTCATCCCTGTAGGCAGACATCTCACGCCTGAGGATGCGCCCCATGTTTTCTTCCGCCGAGCCGGGGTACGGGCCATAGTTGTTGGCCAGATCAAAATGGGTAATTCCAAGATCAAAGGCCGTGGTCACCATATCCACCATGTTGTCGTAGTTTGCCCCGCTGCCGAAGTTGTGCCACATGCCAAGGGACATGGCGCTGAGCTTAAGGCCGCTTTTCCCGCACCGATTATAGATCATACTGTCGTAGCGTTCCGCTTTTGCCTGATACATGGTAAATACACTCCTTTACCCGGGCTTCCCGGTATTGTCTTTCTGATCTCAGTATAGTCGTCCGTTTAAGACACTGTCAAGCCTTCCGGGCTTCAAAGCAGTTCAGATAAACGCTGAAACCCATACTCTTCGGCCTTTTTGATCCCTTGCCCCTTCCCTCTCCCTGTGTTACAATCCCCGCTGTCTGTTCAGACACCAAAGGAGCTGTTCACGGAATATGTCCAATCAGGCATGCGTGCAGGTTGATCACGTCACCTTCCAGTATGAGGAAGGTGCAGACAAAGTACTTAAAGATATTTCCCTTACCGTAAACAGGGGTGAATTTCTTGCCATTCTGGGTCACAACGGATCCGGCAAGTCCACCCTGGCCAAGCTGCTCAACGGGCTCTATCTGCCCGGTGAAGGCAGAGTGGTGGTCTGCGGCATGGATACATCGGATGAAAATGAAACATGGAACATACGGCAGAAGGCCGGCATGATCTTCCAGAACCCGGACAATCAGATTGTTGCCACCGTGGTACGGGAGGATGTGGCTTTCGGCCTTGAGAACATGGGCGTCCCCCATGATGAAATGGTCAGGCGCATTGATGCCGCCCTGGAAGCGGTCCATATGAGCGAAAGAGCCGAGTCTGCGCCTCATATGCTCTCCGGAGGGCAGAAGCAGCGCGTGGCCATCGCCGGCGTGCTGGCCATGGAACCGGAAATCATCATTGCAGATGAATCCACCGCCATGCTGGATCCCCAGGGCCGGGCGGAAGTGCTGGAAGTCATGCACCGCCTGAACCGGGAAAAGGGCATGACCGTCATCTGGATCACCCATTATATGGAAGAAGCCGCGGATGCCGACCGGATCATTGTCATCTCAGACGGCACCATTGCACTGGAGGGGACGCCCCGGGAAGTGTTTTCCCAGGTGGGCACCATGCGCACCCTGCATCTGGATGTGCCCCACATGGCTGCCCTGGCCGACAGTCTGCGCAAAGACGGTGTTCCGCTTCCGGAAGGAATTCTCACCGTGGAGGAAATGACGCAGGAGGTGTGTAAGCTGTTATGTCCATCGAACTGAAGCATGTATCCTACGTCTACAGTGCCGGAAGCGCCTTTGAAAGACGCGCGCTCAATGACATCTGCCTGACCATTGAGGACGGCGAATATGTGGCCCTGTGCGGCCACACCGGCTGCGGCAAGTCCACCCTGGTTCAGCATCTCAACGGTCTTCTGCAGCCCACAGAAGGACAGGTGCTGGTGGACGGGAAAGACATCAACGCCGAAGGCGTCGACAGAAAACGGCTCCGCCAGAAGGTCGGCCTTGTCTTCCAGTATCCTGAGTACCAGCTGTTTGAAGAAACCGTGGAAAAGGACATCGCCTTCGGCCCCAGGAACATGGGGCTTCCCGAAAAGGAGATTCACGAGCGTGTCCGGCGGGCCATGGACCATGTGCACATGAGCTATGAAAAGTATGCCCAGTCCTCCCCCTTCGATCTGTCCGGCGGACAGATGCGGCGGGTGGCCATTGCCGGCGTACTGGCCATGGAACCCTCGGTGCTGGTTCTGGACGAGCCCACGGCAGGGCTTGACCCCCGGGGCCGGGACCGGATCCTGAGAATCATTCAGGAACTGCATGAGGAAAAGAATGTAACCATTATCATGGTCAGCCATTCCATGGATGATGTGGCCCGTCTTGCCAGCCGGATGATTGTCATGATGGACGGCACCATAGCAGCTTCCGGGCCGTGCCGGGAAGTCTTCCAGAAAAGGGATCTGCTGGAGCAGGCGGGGCTCGGTGTCCCCGCTGCTGTAAAGCTCTGCCTGAAGCTCAGGGAACAGGGCCTTCAGCTCCCGGAGGATCTCTATACCGCAGAGGAACTGCATGATCATCTCCTGAAGCTTTTTAAGGAAAAAGGGGGTCTTAAGGGATGCTGAACAATATCACCCTGGGCCAGTACTATCCTGTGGACTCACCCATACACCGGCTCGACCCCCGGATGAAGATCATTCTGACTCTCCTGATGATTGTCGGTGTTTTCATCTGTCAGAACTTTTCCGGCTATATTCTGATTCTGCTTTTCACCGTTGCAGCCTCCCGCCTCTCCCATGTGCCTTTCAAGGTCATGATGAAGGGCCTGAAGCCGCTGCGCTTCATTCTGGTATTTACTTTCCTGCTGAACCTGTTCTTTTCCACGGGAACGGAACTGTTCCATGTGGGACCGGTGGTCATCACCCGGGAAGGTTTACGGCAGGCCATTCACTACTCTCTCCGCCTGGTTTTCCTGGTCATTTCCACTTCCCTTATGACGCTGACCACCAGTCCCATCGCCCTTTCAGACGGTCTGGAGCAGCTCTTTTCCCCTCTTAAAGTCTTCCATTTCCCCGCCCATGAACTGGCCATGATGATGTCCATTGCCCTGCGCTTCATTCCCACCCTCATGGAGGAAACGGACAAGATCATGAAGGCGCAGAAGGCCAGGGGCGCGGATTTTGAGTCCGGCAACCTGCTGGCCCGGGCAAAGGCCATGGTTCCCCTTCTGGTGCCCCTCTTTGTCAGCTCCTTCCGGCGGGCCGGAGACCTGGCCATGGCCATGGAATCCAGATGCTATCACGGCGGTGAACACCGCACCCGCCTCCGTGTCCTGAAAATCACAGGCAATGACTGGCTCGCTCTTGGCATCATGATCCTGCTTCTGGTTCTCATCGTGCTTCTGAACATCTTTGTGCCGAAGGGGCTGATCCTGTGAGACGGATCCTGCTCACCTGCGAATATGACGGCACCGCCTATGTGGGCTGGCAGAGACAGATAAACGGGCTCAGCGTACAGCAGGTCCTGGAGGACACGCTGTCAAACCTGCTTCACGGGGAAATCCGCGTCACAGGCTCCAGCCGCACGGATGCGGGCGTCCATGCCATGGGACAGATGGTCATGTTTGATACCGACAGCCGGATTCCGCCTGAAAAGTATCCCTTTGTGCTCAACACCCTTCTGCCCCGGGACATCCGGATCCAGGCAGGCCGCGAAGTGCCCCCTGCCTTCCATACCAGATTCCTCAGCTGCGGCAAGCTCTACACCTACCGGATCATCAACAGCCCCCACGGGTCGGCCCTGTGGCGCCTGAGGGCTGCCCATGTGCCCGTGCCCCTGAACCTGGACGCCATGCGGAAAGCATCCGGCCAGCTTCTTGGCACCCATGACTTTGCCGCCTTCCAGGCATCCGGCGGCACAGCGAAAACCACCATACGGACCCTGGACCGCTGCGATCTTTCCATGGACGGAAATCTTCTGACCATACAGGTCCACGGGAACGCCTTCCTGTACCATATGGTGCGCACCATAGCCGGAACCCTGATTGACATCGGCCACGGCCGGCTCCCTCTGGATGCCTTCAGGCAGGCCCTTGAGACGAAGGACCGGCTGTGCCTTGGGCCCACCGCCCCGCCTCAGGGACTGGAACTGACCCGGGTGGAATACCCGGAAGAAGCCTTTGTCCATCCGGAAAACCTCCGGTGGCATACCGGAGATACCTGATATCCAGAAAGGAAAGCCATGCTGCGTATATCTTCCCTGTCCGTGCCTCTTGGATACACTGAGGAGGACCTGATCAGACTGGCAGCCGCAAAACTGCACGTGAAGCCGAAGGATGTGACTGCCGTCCACCTGGTCCGCAGCAGTATTGATGCGAGAGACAAACAGGATGTGCATCCTGTCCTGGCGGTGGATGTGGAGCTTCTCCATGAGGAAAAGGTGCTCCGCCATCTGAAACCGGGTTCCGTCACCCCCGCTCCGGTGCATACAACCCCTGCCATTCCCGCATCCACCCTCAGGCAGCGCCCCATTGTGGTGGGTGCAGGCCCCGCCGGCCTGTTCGCTGCCCTGATTCTCACGGAAGCAGGCGCCAGGCCTGTCCTTATGGAGCGCGGCGAACCCGTGGAAAAACGGGTTCTTTCTGTTGCTGCCCTTGAAAACAAAGGCCTGCTCAATCCGGAAAGCAATGTGCAGTTCGGGGAGGGCGGCGCCGGCACCTTTTCCGACGGCAAACTGACCACGGGCATCAAGAGCCCCTGGCTGCGGTATGTCCTGGAAACCTTTGTCCGCTTTGGCGCCCCTGAAAACATCCTGACGGATCAGAAACCGCATATCGGCACGGATGTTCTCAGGACTGTCATTTTAAGAATGCGGGAAGCCATTCTTCAGGGCGGCGGTGAGGTGCGATTCTCAACCCGTATGGACAGCCTTGTGATGAAGGACGGCGTGGTTCACGGCGTCCGGTTCTCCCACGACGGCATTTCAGACGAGATGGGAACCGAGGCGGTGATCCTGTGCATCGGGCATTCCAGCCGGGACACGGTACATACCCTGTATGCACAGAACGTTCCCATGGTGCAGAAACCCTTTGCCATGGGGCTTCGGATCGAACACCTGCAGTCTGAAATCAACCGGGCCCAGTACGGGCATTTTGCCGGGAATCCCCATTTGCCCCAGGCTTCGTATAAACTGCATGTCCCCACCCCGGACGGCCGTGGTGTCTATACCTTCTGCATGTGCCCCGGCGGACAGGTGATTGCCGCCAGTTCCGAGGAAGGACGTCTGTGCGTCAACGGCATGAGCCTGCACGCCCGGGACGGTAAAAACGCCAACAGCGCCGTGCTGGTGGGTGTGCCGGTCACCGATTTTCCCTCCGACTCCCCCCTGGCCGGTATCGCGCTGCAGCGTGAGATTGAAGAAAAGGCCTTCCGGCTGGGAGGCGGCGGGTATGTGGCAGGTGCCCAGAGAGTGGAAGACTTCCTGCTGTGCAGGCCCAGTAGCCGCTTTGGGGATGTGACTCCCTCCTACCGCCCCGGCGTTATACCCGCAGACCTGCATGCCGTGCTTCCGAAAACCATGTCGGACAATCTGGTTTTCGGCATTCAGCAGATGGACAGGCAGCTGCACGGCTTTGCCCACCCCGACAGCGTGCTCACCGGTGTGGAAGCCCGCTCCTCCTCCCCGGTCCGGATCCCCAGGACCCAGAGCGGTGAAGCGGATGGCATAGAGGGCCTGTATCCCTGCGGTGAAGGCGCCGGATATGCAGGCGGCATTGTCTCCGCTGCGGTGGACGGCATCTGCCAGGCGCTCCGTGTTCTTGAGAAAGGAGCCCAGGTGTGAAAGCGGTATGCTTCGATCTTGACGGTGTCCTGACGGATACAGAGCGTCTGGGTGGCAAAACCATGAACATGGCATGCAGCCGCCAGGGCTTCTCTCTGACGGAAAGCCAGTGGCTTAACCTGGTGGGTACCTCGTCTGAACATACCATGGACATGATCCGCTCCTGGCATCCTTCCGTGGATACCCGTCTCCTCATGCAGGACTGGACAGACATCACCTTTGACTGGGTGGAAAAGCGCGGCGTCCCTGAAAAAAAGGGGGCCGGATATGTCCTTCGTTATCTCCGGGAACGCGGATACAAAACGGCGCTGTGCACCAGCAATGCCGCGCCCGTTGTATCCCGGTATCTGGCCCTGCTTTCCTGGACAGACCTGTTTGACACGGTTGTCACATCAGAAGATGTAAGCTTCTGCAAGCCATCCCCTGACATCTATATTCTGGCAGCCTCCCGCCTGAGGGTTAACCCTTCTTCCTGCGCGGGTATCGAGGATTCCCCCAGCGGACTTGCAGCCGTAAAGGCTGCAGGCATGCATGCCGTTCTGATCCCGGATCTCATCCGGGTGCCGGACACCTGCCCCAGGGATGCCGTACTTGACTCCATTGCCGCCCTGCCGGATTATCTGTCCGGGCTTATCTGATTATCTGAAAAAACTATAAAATCTGCAAAAAACCGCACGAAAGGAAATGATCCCATGTCTGTCGTTGAACGGTTCCTCCGATACATCCAGGTGGAAACCACATCGGATGAGTCAAAGTCCGCCTGTCCTTCCACCCCCGGTCAGCTCACGCTGGGCCGCATGCTGGCGGATGAACTTTCCGCCATGGGCATTGAAGCCGGTATGGATCAAAACGGCTATGTCTTTGGCACGATTCCTGCCAAGGGCGGGAGCAAGACAAAAATCGGCCTGATTGCCCATATGGATACATCGGATGCCGTGAAAGGGCCCACCCATCCCCGGACCATTGAGAACTATCCGGGCGGCCCCATCCCCCTGGAAAACGGTACCGTCATTGACGGCTTCTCCTTTCTTGACTCCCTTAAGGGCCAGGACCTGATTGTCACCGACGGCACCTCCGTGCTGGGCGCGGATGACAAGGCAGGCGTGGCAGAGATCATGGAGCTGGCCGCAAGGC
>CAMOVR010000143.1 GCA_946627565.1 uncultured Clostridia bacterium | reverse complement strand
CAGCCTGTTAGGACTTCCTTTCCTGGTTTCCTGGAAGTATACACAGAAACAGCCGGTAAACCGTGATGGTTTTCCGGCTGTTTCTGAAATCAGATCTGGGACGCGGGGGCTTCGGTGGGAACGGTCTCAGGTTCAGGCTGCGGCTGTGCCTGTTCCTCTCCGGGCAGACAGTCCCGCAGGATGATGCGCAGCAGTTTTTCTGCGTTTTCATCGTTGCCGTTCAGTTCCCTGACGCACAGGTACATCTCGCTGGTGGCGTACGTCCATGTGTTGATACCGGTGGAAAGGCCGGTCATGGAAGAAACGGGAAGGCCGTAGAGGTGGCGCTCTCCGGTATCCTGATTCTTGCGCCAGCCGCGTTCTATGTTGATGCCGGCATCTTCACACAACTCCTGGATGCCTTCCATCTGATCCAGGGCGGTGAAGACACCCTGGGCTGCATAACTCTGGAAACTGTCCCGGGGCAGGAGGAAAAGGTCGCCTTCACCTGCCATGAGGCGGGTGGCCAGCACCATCAGGCCGCTGGTTTCATCCGGCAGCAGATACATGGCGGTGACCTCCACCATATCCGGCAGTTCCTCAGCATGCACGCGGTCAAGGTATGCATCCACATTTGCCGAGTCGCCGTAACCGTAGATGTACAGTTCCAGCTTCAGTTCTTCAGGCGTTCTCGGGGCTGACATGATATAGGCCATGTCCCAGACAAAGACACACAGGACAGCGGCGAGAACATACATCCACCAGCTGTACTGAAAATGCTGCTGGATGGTTTTCCTGTTCAGTGGTGTTTTCACGAAATCACTCCTTTGCGGAAAGAATGGCAAAAAAGCGCGATTTACGAAGAAAACGGGCAGATGTACTGCCCGTTACATATCATGTGCTCAAAGGCTTCATTGTCGGGAACAGCAGAACATCGCGGATGGTGGGCGAATCTGTCAGCAGCATGACCAGACGGTCCACGCCGAAGCCCAGACCTGCGGTGGGCGGCATGCCGTACTCCAGGGCGTTGACAAAGTCCTCATCCACTTCAGCATGGGCACCGGCCTTGATGCGGTCCTCTGCCTGCTTCTCAAAGCGGCGGCGCTGATCGATGGGGTCATTGAGCTCGGAGAAGGCGTTGCCCATCTCATGTCCGGTGATGAAATACTCGAACCTTTCCGTCAGGTCCGGGTTTTCCGGCTTCCTCTTGGCCAGGGGGGAGATCTCCACGGGATAGTCCATGATGAAGGTGGGCTGCACCAGGGTTTCTTCCACAAAGGCATCAAAAAAGGCTTCCAGACACTTGCCGCGGCCGTCGGTCTTTTCCACTTCCACGCCGTGGCGTTTGCAGGCGGCCTGTGCATCCTCCACGCTGGTCCAGGTGCTGTAGTCCTCGCCGCAGGCTTCCTTCACGGCATCTGCCATGGTGATGCGCTTCCAGGGAGCCTTCAGGTGGATGACCTGTCCCTGATAGGTGACATCTGTGGTGCCCAGGGCCTTCAGGGCGATGAACTCGTACATCTGTTCCACCATTTCCATGCATTCCCGATAGTCCGAGAAGGCCTGGTAGGTTTCCACGGAGGTGAATTCCGGATTATGGGTGGCGTCCATGCCCTCATTGCGGAAGATGCGGCCCACCTCATAGACCCGCTCAAAGCCGCCCACAATGAGACGCTTGAGATAAAGTTCCGTCTCAATGCGAAGGAACATGTCCAGGTCCAGGGCATTGTGATGTGTCCTGAAAGGCCTTGCGCTGGCTCCGATTTCCACGGTCTGAAGCACCGGGGTGTCCACTTCCAGGAATCCGCGGCTGTCCAGGAATTCCCGGATGGCGGAGATGATGGCGCTGCGCTTGCGGAATGTGTCCCGGACCTCGGGATTGACAATGGTGTCCACATAACGCTGGCGGTAGCGCAGGTCCGTATCGGTAAGGCCGTGGAATTTTTCCGGCAGGACCTTCAGGGACTTGGTGAGCAGCGTCAGGCTTGTGGTATGCAGGGAAATCTCACCGGTCTTTGTCTTGAAGACGGTACCCGTCACGCCGAAGATGTCGCCGATATCATCGTTTTTGAAGGCAGCATAGGCTTCCTCGCCGATATCGTCCCGGCGGACGTAAAACTGGATTTCTCCTTCGCCATCCAGCAGATGGGCGAAGCTGGCCTTGCCCATGACCCGGCGGGAGATCATGCGTCCTGCTACGGACACCGTCTTGCCCTCAAGGTCGTCGAAGTTTTCCAGGATGTCCCGGGAATGGTGGGTGACACTGTAGCGGGTGATCTCATAGGGATTGCTGCCGCTGTCTATGAGGGCCTGGAGCTTCTGGCGGCGGATGATCTCCTGCTCAGAAAGGGGAGGGGTGTGCGGCGTGGTGGGGTAGTTTTCCATCTGAAACGCTCCTAATACTGTAGAGGCTCCCGGCATCTGACATACTGCCGGACAGCGGGAGACCGTGAAGAACCATTAACGGGTAATGTCAAGAATCTCGAAATGCAGGATGCCTGCGGGGACTTCCACTTCCACCTTGGTTCCGATCTTGTTGCCCACAAGGGCCTTGCCCACGGCAGACTCATCGGAAATGCGATTGTTGAAGGGATCCGATTCGTTGGAACCCACAATGGCGTACTCAATCTCAATGCCGCGGTCGAGATTCTTCACCCGGACGGTGGTGCCGACCTGGACCACATCGGTGGTGATATCCTCTTCGGAGACCACCTCAAGACGGGAAATCTCGTCTTCCAGATAGGCAATGCGGGTTTCGTTCTCGGTCTGCTTGTTTTTTGCTTCCGTATATTCGGCGTTCTCGGACAGATCGCCGTAACTGCGTGCGAATTCAATTTCCTGTGCGATTTCGTTGCGCACCACGCTCAGGCGGTGGTCCAGTTCATCCTGCAGCTTCTGGAGACCTTCCCGGGTAATACGCTTTTTGTGCTGCTCTGCCATGAGGCAAAACCTTCCTTTCCAACTGCCTGTATCAGGCATATACCTGGGCTTTTTCCCGTAAAAAGAAAAAGACCAAACCGCTTTTGCGGTTTCAAGGCATTATAGTTTCCGTACCTCGGTTTGTCAACGTATATTCCGCCTGCTTTCATGCCCGATCCTTGCGCATCCCGGCGGACATGGTATACTTCAGATTCTGCCCCGTCCGGTATGCGTATATGCAGTCAGGGGCCCGGAAAACAGGCCTGCGGAGCAGAAGGGGGAAAAATGGAAAAGATCAGAAAGAAGAAGCGCCGGGAGCATCCCCGGGCACGGGCGGCAGGCATCTGCGTGCTGCTGTGCCTGGCTGCCTTAAGTGCCTTTTCAGGCTTCAGGCTGTATCAGAAATCCCGTCAGGTGGAGGTAACACCGAAAGAGATGACGGACGGGGTTTTCGTCAGCTACGAAACCTCTGATGTGAAGCGGGTGGAGGTTGTGCGGCCCAAAGGAGACGGATGGGCCGTGACCCAGACAGAGGAAGGCGTGCTGGTGGAAGACGGCGGCTTTACCGTGGCAGAAAACCGGGCTAAGCGGATTCTGGAGGAAGCAGCCGTCATCGGGTACGAAGATGTGTTTACGGAGGACAGGGTGGAGTATGCGGACCGTCTGGATGAATTCGGGCTTGACCCGGCCGGACTGGAAGTCCGTGTCCGCTACGCTGACGGGGTCAGCCTGACCTTTTTCATCGGGGATGAGTGCGTGGGCACAGGCTACCGCTATATGACAACGGACCGTGCGGACGGACTTTACGCCCTGGCCGGTTCCGTGGCGGATGTATGGAATACCGGAATCGACTCGCTCCGGGCTGTAGAGCAGCCTGTTCTGCACCCGGCGCGGATGGACCGGATCATATTTACATCGGATGATGCGCAGGTTAAGGACAGGGCATGGGAACTGACGGGTTCCATATCCGACAGCAATGCGGCGGATACATGGGTGCTTACAGAGCCCTGGGTCTATCCCGCAGACGGCACGGCTATGCGGAGTTTCCTTTCCAATATAGGGAATATCCGCATGGGAACGTATGTGGGTGAGGCAGACGGGGAAAACCTGGCTTTTTACGGGTTTGACCGGAAGCTGATTATGACCTTTCACATGGCGCAGGGCCTTGGAACCCAGACCGTGGACGGGGCGGTGAGAACGGTGGTGTACCCGGAAACCGAGACGGTGCTGGCGGTAAGCCTCACGGATTCAGGACAGGTGAAGTATGTGGCCTATGCCGGCAGCATCTACCGCTGTTCCTCCCTGACCCTGTCCCCGGTTATGAACATACAGCCCGCGGACATGCTGTCCCGCTACCCCGTGCTGGTGGCATCCACAGACCTTGAGCGGCTGTCCATAGAAAAGGACGGCAGCAGGGTGGTGTATGAGATTCATCGGGAGCCGGCAGAGGACCCGGAGAGCGGGGAGACGCTGACTTGCTTTGAAAACGGCGTGGAGATCCCCTTTGAAACCTTTCAGGCCCGTTACGCCCAGATGGAACTGTGCACCGTTACCGGCCAGCTGCCGGATGATTTCCGGCCTGAGGGGGAACCCTACGCCACATATACCTTTGAAAGCATCTACGGCAGGGTACACACCATCCGCCTGTATGCATGGGATGCCCTCCATGATGCGGTGCAGGTGGATGCATACAGCCCGGTTTTCTATCTGATCCGGGACGGTCTGGGTATGTGACGGGGAAGGGGAATGTGCTATACTTGCCACACAGAGATCCGCAGGGATCTTTGATCCGTATCATTTCGCAGGGTATGTTTCCCGGGATCCATATGAAAACAGGCCTGACGGACGGAACGGTTCCTAACGCAGATGCCAGGCGGCAAAAAAGGAAACACAGGGGAGTTGGCGAACTATATGAACCATGGATTTCATCATGCCTATGAAGGTCTGAAGCACCTTTTCACCTCCACCATTCTGGAGGTGGCATCCTTCATGATCCTGTCCTTCGGCAGTATCCTCATCATCCTGACGGAGGCCATAGAGGCTTCTGAAGTAGAGCTGCTGCTTTACGGTCTTCATACAGTGGTGGGCGTCAACTCGGGAGAGATGATCCTTATTTTCGGTGTGGTGCTCCATGCCACTGCGGCCATACTGCATCTGGTGGGCCTGAAACATGCTTCGGAGGATCACAGAATGTTCCGGCTGGGCATGATTTTTGTGGGCGTCAGCTTCCTGTGCATGGTTGCTGCGGAAATCCTGGAATACACAACCCACTCGGAGACCATGGTGGATGTTCTTGAAAGGGTCGAGAGTATTGCGGACATGGTTTCCATCTTCTTTGTGTGCCGCGGCATACGGGAGGTGACCACCAGTGTGGGCCGCATGGATGTGGCCACGGAAAAACTGGACCGGCAGTGCATGATCCTGGTGGGCCTGGCCCTGGCGGAAGAAGTCATCGGCATGATTCTGCCCGGTACCATGCTCTGGCGCGTCATGCTTTCGCTGGTGCTCCGGGAGCTTGGCTATATTCTGTACATGGTTTTTATTCACGAGGGCTATTCAGCCCTTGCACCAATGAAGGAGGAAGAATAAATGGAACGCTTTGCATGGATGGGCAGAATCAAGCCCGGTATGGAGAAAGAGTACAAGCGCCGCCACGACGAGATCTGGCCGGAGATGAAGGAGCTTCTCAAGAAGGCCGGCATCGCCAACTATACCATCTGGTCAGACGGCAATATTCTCTTTGGCTATTATGAGTGTGAGCAGGGCATTGCCTTTGCGGAAAAGACGCAGGCGGAAAGCCCCATTGTGGACAGGTGGAACGAGTACATGAAGGACGTGCTGGAGCTGGAGATGGATCCGGAGACGGGAGCCCAGCCGAAGCTGAAGCAGATGTTCTTCCTGCCCTGAAAAAGCATGCGGGTCCCGGAACAGGTTTCCGGCATCAGGTTTCCAGTATCAGGCTCCGGGAGCTATGTCCCGGAAACAGTAGGGGGATATATGGGTGGGCCTTTTTTCGCTGAGTGACAAGTTTGCATCCTTTGGTGCCACGGCTGTTGACAATCAGTTTCTTCTTGAATTCATGCCCAATGCCACCGGGGATCAGGTTAAGGTATACCTGTATGGCCTCATGGCCTGTACATGCCAGATGCCTGACATGGCCATCCCGCAGGTGGCGCATGATCTGGGACTTACGGTGGACGCGGTTATGAGCGCGTACCGCCACTGGGAGAGAGTGGGACTGGTGGAGAGGACCGGGGACAACCCGGTCTCTTTCCGCTATCTTCCTGCCAACGGTTCTGTTTTCATGGGCAGCGCTGCGCCGGTGGACACGGGCTATGAGTCCTTTACCGACAGCGTTTATGCCATTTTCGGAACGAACTACCGTCTTCACGGCAAGCGGATCGTCCAGTTCTATGAATGGGTCACGGAGCTGAAGCTTCCCCAGGAAGTGGTCCTCATGCTGATCCGTCATATGATCTCCATCCACGGAAAGGATTTTGCCTTCCAGACCGCGGACCGTCTGGCGGCGGAACTGTCCAGGCAGGGCGTGCACACCATAGAGGAAGCGGAGACGGCCCTGACAAGGAATCAGCAGACCCTGGAATGCAGCCGGGCAGTGCTGCGCCGCTTTAACATGCACCGGGAACCTACGGAGCCCGAGATGGAACTGTGCGGGAAGTGGATGCAGGAGTATGGCTACACTTCAGACGCCATTCTGTCCGCCTGTGACCAGACCACCGCCGCCGGAAGCCCCAGCTTCAAGTATCTCGACGGCATTCTGGAAAAACGCAGGAACGGCAGCGGGTCCAGAATCGGGGGCAGGGAATATGCCCGGCAGGTGGAAGAGGACGAACAGCGCCGGGAGCCCCTGCGGAAGGTATATGAGGCCCTGGGCCGCGGTGCCAGCGCCATCAACGAAGGGAGTCTGCAGGTCTACTGGCAGATGCGGAGCACCTTTGACGATGCCGATGTCATCCAGTATGCGGCGGAGCTGTGCGGCAGGGCCAACGGACGGCTGGAGGACGTGGTGAACATGGTGAACTCCTGGAAAAAGCGGGGGATCACCGACCGGGCCTCCGCGGAAGGCTACGTGAAGGCCTTCAACAACGAAAAGGATCTGCTTACGGAACTGGGAGAAATCTGGGGCATACGGGCGCCTTCAGGCGAAGTGAACCACAAACTGATCCGGAAATGGCGGGAAGGCGGTCTGCCGGACAGCCTCATCCTGTATGTGGCCCGGCAGGTCCGGGTGGAGAGCCGTCACATGCCCTATCTTGACGCCATCCTGACCCAGTACATCCAAAATGGCATCCGGACCGTGGATGCGGCCGAGAAAGAAATGGCCAGCCACCGTGAGAAGCCGGCGCCGGCCAGGGGCGGCACCAAACAGGTGACGGAGAACCAGTACGAGCAGAGGGAAAACACCGGAAACACGGCAGAGGATGTGCCGCAGTGGCTTCTGGACAGACAGAAGGAGATGATGGAACGTGCGCAGGGAAATTCTGACACAGCTGCTGAGGGAGTATGAGGACCGCAGACGCGAAAGTGACAGTATTTTCTTTGAACGCCTCAGAGAGGTAGATGAGAAGTTACCTGAGATCGGCAGACTGGTGAACGGGAGACAGAAGCTGATTTTATCTTCCATCCGCGGCATCATCGCCGGCAAACCTGTGGGTGATGTGGAAGGTGACATGAACAGGATGAACGCCCAGATCCGGGAAGGCCTGGCGGCAAACGGATATCCGGAAGACTATCTGGAGCCGGTGTACCAGTGCCCTCTGTGCCGTGACACGGGATATGTGGGTGAACCCATCCGGGAGATGTGCACATGCCTGAAAACCGAGCTGAACCGGAGGCTGTACCGGGAGGCCGGCATGCAGGAGTCCGAGGAGCAGAGCTTCAGGACCTTTGACCTGAATGTGTTTCCGGATGATCCGATTCCCAATCTGAACACGTCCCAGCGGAAAATGATGGAAATGATCCGGGACATGACCAGGGACTGGGCCAGAAAGTGGCCCGATGTGCGGGAAAAGAAGGGCATTCTTTTGACAGGCGCTTCCGGGCTTGGCAAGACCTTCCTTCTGTACTGCATTATGCACGAGCTGCTGGAGAGGGGCATCGATGCCATGATGACATCCAGTTTCCGGGCTCAGGACATCATGCGCAGGGCATATTACTCCCGGGACGGTCAGGAGGAGATGGACATGCTGCTCAAGCAGGATGTGCTCCTGATTGATGATTTCGGCACAGAGCCCCTGATGGACAATGTGACCCTTTCCCAGTTTTTTAACCTGATCAATGAGCGCCAGAGCCGGCAGAAGGCATGCATTTTCTCCACCAATCTCAGTCCCAGGGATCTTCAGGCCCGCTATTCGGAAAGAATTGCATCCAGGCTTCTGGACAGGAGAAACATGCTGATCATTGAGATGCGGGGCGTGGATGTGCGCCGCAGGACGGGGGACAGAGCATGATTCAGATTTACTACGGGAAAAAGAACTTCGACGTACAGAAGGCACAGCGCTTTTTTAAGGAACGCAGGGTCACGGTGCAGGAGATGGATCTGAAGAAGCACCGCCTGGGGGAGAGGGAAGTGCGCACCATGATGCGGGCCCTGGGGGCACAGGCCATGCTGGACCGGGACGATGTGAAGGTAAAGGAACATCCTGCCTGCTACTACAACAGGGAGGAAGACATTCTCCAGGCTGTCATGGAAAATCCATGGCTTCTGCGCACCCCGATTGTTCGCAACGGGAACCAGGTGACGCAGGGGTATGCCCCGGAAACCTGGGAACAGTGGCTGAAAGCCTGAAAGGAAAAAGCCTGCGGAGGGAAATAAATGAACGCGTTTGTCAGAACAGAGATGCTTCTTGGCACAGACGCCATGAAGGTTCTTGCAGGCAGCCGGGTGGCGGTATTCGGCATCGGGGGCGTGGGCGGCCATGCCTGTGAAGCCCTGGCCCGCTGCGGGGTGGGCACGCTGGACCTGATTGATGCAGATACGGTGGAGGAGAGCAACATCAACCGGCAGATTGTTGCTGACTACGAAACCATAGGGCGCTTTAAGACGGAAGTGATGGAGGAAAAGATCCGCCGGATCAATCCGGAGGCCAGGGTTTTCCGCTATGATGTGTTTTTTGACGCAGCCCATGCATCAGATATGCCCTTTGAAAAATGGGATTATGTGGTGGATGCCATTGACACGGTGACGGCCAAGCTGGACCTGATCTGCCTGTGCAGGGAAAGGAACATCCCTGTCATTTCCTCCATGGGAGCCGGGAACAAGCTGGATCCCACAGCCTTCCGGATCGCGGATATATACGAAACCAGGGTATGCCCTCTGGCCAAGGTCATGAGGCGGGAGCTGAAAAAGCGGGGGATTGATCATCTGAAGGTGGTCTATTCCGAGGAAGAACCTCTTACGCCTGCCGTTGAAGCGCCGGAGACGGCTGGCCGGGTGAAAAAACGGAGCATCCCGGGGTCCATTGCCTTTGTTCCCTCAGTGGCAGGCCTGGTGCTGGCTTCCGCCGTGGTGCGGGACCTGACCGGGGCTTAAAAAAACACGTGAAAACGCCCGGATCATTCTGGATCCGGGCATTTGTGTCTGCCGCTGAAGATGAAAGCCTGTTTCCGGCACGCTATAGCGCATACAGGCAACAAAAAATCCTGTCCTTTTCAGGAACAGGATTTTTGCGTGGCTCCGATTGGATTCGAACCAATGACACTCCGGGTATGAACCGAATGCTCTAGCCAGCTGAGCTACGGAGCCATGTGGTTGCGGGGGAGGGACTTGAACCCTCGACCTTCGGGTTATGAGCCCGACGAGCTACCAAACTGCTCCACCCCGCGTCGCTTGCCGCTCTTGGCGACATTGCGTATCATACACGAAGTGGCCGGGTATGTCAAGAGGAAAATTCAGAGCCAGGGTATTTCGAAAATTTCATTCCGAAATGCAGGGGTATCCCGAGTGACCCTGCATTAAGTCTC
>CAMOVR010000142.1 GCA_946627565.1 uncultured Clostridia bacterium | reverse complement strand
CGCATCCGGCGGGTCATACCTGCCTGCTTCTTATTCTTATTCGTTCCTTAAGCACAGGGAAAACAGACCGCGATCCATGACCCGGTCTTTCCCTGTGCTTATGGGCTCTGCCTGCCGTATCAGCTGCCTTAGACCCGGAATCAATCCCGGATCACATTGACCACATCCATAAAGCCTACCAGTTCAAACACTTCGATGATGTAATCATTGGCATGAAGCACCTCCAGTTTTCCGTCCCGGTCTTCCAGAACCTGTTCCAGCGCCAGCAGCATACGCAGTCCGCCGGAGGAAATATACTCCAGGTCTGCAAAGTCCATGATGACATGGTCAATTCCATCCAGATGCGGCTGCATTTCCTTCTCCAGGATCGGAGAGGTGGCGGTATCCAGCCGTCCTGTGGGCTTCACCGTAAGGTTATTGCCATCTTTGAGATAGGTCGCTTCCATCTTTGTTTTCCTCCTGCCGTCTTCATTCAGATATTCTTTCGGATTGTGAGGATGTTTTTCCCATCCCTGTATTCGTAGGAAAGATCGTCCATGGTTTTTTTCACCATGAACAGACCCAGGCCGCCGATTGGACGTTCTTTCGCTTTCAGCCTGGTGGTGTCCGGCGTTTCCCTGGTCAGCGGATTAAAGGGGATTCCCTGATCGATGAACGTAAGCACAACACGCAGAGGATTCTCCTCCACTTCCACCTGCACCGTCACAGGCCCTGATTCCGTGCCATAGGCATACCGGACAATATTGCCAAACATTTCATCGACTGCCACGTCCAGCTGAATCCGGACCTGTTCTGAACAGCCGATCTCTTTAAGCTGCGCGTTAAGGAAGTCCGTCACGGGAGCAATCTGTTCCATGTCCGTGTCGACCGTGATTTCTCGCATACCTTTCTCCCCGTTTCCCATGAAACCTGCAGATGCGATATCGTGTATGCATACACCTTCATGATCTGCGACAGTTCACATAAAGGATTTCCCTCTGCATGAGGATATTCCTGAGCGCTTTGAACATATAAGTCTTTCTGACATATAAAAGAGAAACAGGCCGGGCCTTTTCCTTGTCTTACGGAAGTGTACCATGACAGGAATGTGACTGCAAGATAGAAATATATTCGTTATCGGAATGATCCGTAAATAACCGTATGTGGCGTCACGGTATATACGGAAATCAATCAAAAATCCGTTCCGGATTATTGTGATTTCCAGTATAAAAAAGCGGGGGCATGCTCATGATATCCTCCTTTCTCCAAAACACTGTGCTGACTGTACATTTCCGGACCGTGAATCGAAATCTCGCTGCAGGAGAACCCGGCAGACGGGATACCGGCTCTGCTCTGCGTTTCACACAGAAAAAAAGGCCGGACAGGGTACCACGGTTTCCCGCCTTCGGTACACTGTCCGGTCCTGCATGTCTTTATGTGCTGTTTTTACATGGTTCCTTCAAGGGCTGTTCCGTTCACATACAGGGTATAGCCGTTGCTGTTTACGCAGGAGGCATCGCCTTCAAAGGAAGTGATGTATGTATCTCCTGTCAGGGTCCAGGTGCTCTGAGCATCCATGACAACACTGACCGTGCCCACCTCAGTGGAAACCTGCGTGCCTTTGGCGTTTTCAATCTCGCCGCTGATATTCCCTTCAAAGGAAGATCCGTTTGACAGCGTCAGGGTCAGGGTGGAGTTGTCCCCCACCAGGATGGTGCCGGAAAGTTTCTGGCCGTCCGCCACCAGGTCACAGGTGTTGGAAGCCCCGCTCCAGCCGTCGTCACACACGCTGAGGAGCACATCGCTGCCGCGGTTGTCCAGCTCCACTCCGCTCAGGGTGATCACCGCATGGGTGTTGGTCACATGGAACAAGTGGCCGCTGAGGCTGGTGAGGCTGCCGCCGGTCATGGTAAAGGAAGAGGTGCCGCTGTCCGCATCCCCGGACATGGACTGATAGATCATGATGGTGTCAAGGAAGGTGGCGTTTCCGTTGCACTGGGTGTTGCTGGCCGTCATGTCGCAGTTTTCCAGGGTGATGGAATTCATGCCTTCAATGCACACGCCCTCGGAAAGGTTGCTGGTAAGGGTAGCGTTCTTCACCGTGATATCCGCCGTGGAATAGATGGCAGGGGAACCCAGGCCGTTGGATACATACGTTCCGCCGTCCACCACCACGGTGCCGCCGCCCCGGTCTGTACGGATGGGGGCAGAGGAGCCGCCGGAGGTCTCCACGTTCAGGTTATACGCATAGGTTATGCCGCCCCCTGTGGTCATGATGCCCCCGGAGCCCTGGCCTGTGGTGGTGATGGTTGTATCCGAGATGATCACCGTGGTGCCGTCGCCGCCGGCCCCGTTGGAAGCGCCGTTTCCGCCGTAGCAGAAGACACCGTTGGCACCGGAGGCGTCAGATGTAATCGTGCCCCCGGAAATGGTGGTGGTGGAGCCGCCCATGACCAGGACAGCAGCGTTGAGACCGTAGAAATTGCAGTTGTCTCCGCCGTTGGAATCCCCGGTCTTGGTGACGGTGGGATTTGAAACGGTCACCGCATCCGAAGTGTTCACCATAAGAGCGCTTTCATCCGCGGTTTCGGAGGCATACGTAAGATCTGCCTGTTCATCCGCTGCGTCAATCTCCGTGGCGGCTGTATATTCAAAGGAGGATGTGCTGCCGCCGGGTGCGGTGTTCCCGCCAAAGCCGCCTTCCCCGCCGGGGCCGCCGCTGGGCGGCGTTCCCCCCTCGGGAGGTGTTCCGCCCTCAGGAGGCGTTCCCCCCGGGCCGCCTTCCGCAAAGGCGCTGAGGGAAAACAGCATGCATACAGCCAGCAGCAAAGCAAAGAACTTCTTCATGGTCATTTCCTCCGTTTTCTGTATTCCCTGCACGGCAGTGTTTCATGCCATGCGGCATATTCCATTCTGTCCGTCCCCGGTATCCGGGAGTCATCTTACCGGACAATGTCATCATATACCCTGAAAGTGAGTATTGTCTAACTGTTATGTGAACATCCGGTGAAAATTCACCCCGTCCTCCCCAAGTTTGGAAAGGGAGCATCACAAAAGCCGTTCCCGGGCCTTATGCGGTATCTTTTTACAGCATACGCATTTCAGCCTGGAACGGCTCTTTGCTTTTCAATCAAGGTCTTATCTGAATATCAGGAACAGAATCACCGCAACAGTCGCCAGGATGATGCCTGCAGTCTTCCAAACGAAGGGAACATTGTAGTTCATCTCCGCATAGGAAGCGTTCAGCCGGTAGTCCAGGATCGGGTCCAGCAGCTGACGCTGCTCAGGGCGCGGATTCTGTACAGCCTCCGATTTTTCCTGCAGGATCATGGTCCAGCGCTTTTCCCTGTCATACGCCGGCCAGGGCAGTTCCTCTGTCCCGGGATCCCCGGTCTCGGCAAAGCGCACCCACTGGTCCTGCACCTGCCGGCTAAGCTCCGGATTCGCCGGTGTTCCGGTGTAGATGGTGTCCGAAACATTGCCGAAGACATAGGCAAGTTCCACCGCATGGCAGGCCCTGAGGTACTTCAGATCGGAACGCTTTTTCCAGTAGTACATGAAAACCTTCCCGCCGTTGCGGCTGTGTTCCTCTGCCTGCCGTATGGCCGGCAGACGGAACATGACCTCCGTAAAGAACCTGGAGATCTTCCACATGCTGTGGCCCGTTTCCGTCTTCATGAACTGCTTTGCCCGCTTCCGGTCCTCCGGTTTCATCACTTTCAGGTCGTTCTCAAACTGGACGGGCATGCCTAAGCGGAACGGAAGAACCCCGCCCACTTCGTTGACCCAGTAATTGGACTCATCCGCGTTGGTGCCGATCATCATGTCAATGTCCTTCGTCCTTCCCTCACGGTAGGGCGCATAGGGATCGTCCGGAATCAGGACACCGTCGCGCTGAGGAAAATTGTTGTAGAAGTTGACCTTCTCATTGACCCTGCGCAGCTCTTCCTCGCTCAGGTTCACAAGGTCCTGCATGGTGGAAGCCCCGGCTGCCTCAAGGAGCCGCTTTGTAAATGACTGGCACTCATCCTTTGCATACGTCAGGGCCACGGAGCCGCTTTCTGCAATCACCCGCCGGAAAAGCCCCTTTGCCTCAGGGATGAAGGGCAGCAGGGAAACGCTTCCGCCGCCGGCGCTTTCTCCGAAGATCGTCACCTTCCCGGGATCGCCCCCGAAGGCTGCGATATTCTTCTGAATCCATTTCAGCGCCTCAATCTGATCCCACAGACCCAGGTTCGGCGCATCCGGGAAGGCTTCGCCCCCGGGCACCTGTGAAAAATCCACAAACCCGGTGACGCCGATACGGTAGCCTATGGTCACCAGCACAATCTCCGGATGGGCATTCACCATGTTTTCCCCGTCATAGAGGGGATCCGCGGTACCGCCCCAGCCGTAGCTTCCGCCGTGGATGAAGACCATGACGGTTTTTCCTTCCGTCTTCCTGTCCGCCGCGGTCCACACGTTCAGATACAGGCAGTCCTCCCCCTGGGGGTAATACGAAGCCCTCTCCGAGTGCCACTCCGTCTGAATCGGCGATCTGCCGTTGTACTTTGCCTCATAGACACCGCTGCCGTCTTCAGCAGGCGCAGGCTTTTTCCATCTCAGCTTCCCCACGGGAGGGCGGGCGAAGGGGATCCCGCGGAAAATCAGCAGGGACCCCTTCTTCGAACCGATAAACGTCCCGTTGGAACATACCGCGGCCAGAGCGGGGTCATACGTGCCTGTCACAGCCCTGTTCTCGCCCCAGGCTGCCCGGATCTGTTCTTTCGTGGTGAGGGACATGATTACTTCTTCCTCCTGAATACGCCTGCAAATACCTTCAGCAGGTGCTTCTTTTCACGCAGCTGTCTGCGCAGAGCGCCGACGGTCACGTCTTCCTGTCCGTGGCTCTCCGCCAGGGCGTGGGCCACACGGACATAGATGTCACGGAAGGCCTCAATGCTCTTGTCCTCATACCGGCTGGCCGCGTAGTCGATCATCAGCTGCAGGCCGTCGGAGCCGTCCAGGATTTCCATATCAAGGATGGTCTGGGAAGCTGCCTGGTTCTGGCGGACATCCACCGTCTCCACCTCAAAGCCGTCCATGCTGCCCATATCGCGGATATCCTGCTGATACAGCAGATAGGCGCTTTCCCCGTTGGCCACCTGGTTGTGCAGGTCCACATAGGGATAGCAGCTGTGTTCAATGCCCTTCTGCACCTGGTCATGGACATCTGCAAACACATCGCGCAGGGTCATGGTGTCCTTAAACCGGATGCCCACAGGCAGATCGCGGAACAGCAGGCCCACGGTGGACATCATCTGCATGTCCTCACGGCCGTTGTAAATCCAGGAAATCTTCACGTCAGAGACGTTGTTGTAGATGGCGATGGAAAGCGCAGCCACGGTGATAAAGAACTCATTGCGGCTGATGCGGAAGGACCGCTCTGCCTCGGACATCAGGGCCTGGCTGAGATTCAGGGGGGTAATCAGCTCGCCCATCTCATTTTCGCGGGAGTCATGGTCGGTCTTGGGATAGCCGGACCATTCGATTCCGTCGTATTTGTCCTCGAAGTAGTGGCGGCTCTCCTCATAGAAGGCGGACTTTTCTTCCTCTTCCCTCTGCCGGAGCATCAGGTAGTAGTAGTCCTGATCCAGTGGCGCGCCCATATAGGCCTTGCCGATGCTGCCCAGGAACACCTTCAGGCTGGTGCCGTCAAAGAGGGAGTGGTGCACATCAAAGAAGACGTAGACAGCCTTTTCCGTCTCGATGACCCTGCAGCGGCTCATGCGGCCGCCGATGAGCTTGAAGGGATACACCAGGGCATCCTTGACAAAGTTGAATTCAAACTCGCTCATCTTCTCCACATGGATGGGGGTCATCATGTCAGGGCGGTAGCTCTGCACCAGATCGCCGTCATCGTTGTAGGAGAACATGGTCAGCAGGGCCGGATGGTTCCGGATGGCGGCCTCCATGGCCTTCGCCAGCTTCTCGGGCTCAAACATCTCCTTGTCAAGCTTCATGACGGAGAAGAGGTTGTACATGGTGGAGGAGGGGGTATACAGCTGGTAGTCAAACATGTACAGCTGTTCACGGGTCAGGGCGTGGATCTCGTTTAAGGATTCCTCGTTTTCCGTATCCGGATCCTTGCCGTTGCCCTTTGCCAGCGCTTCCTCATACAGTTCAGCGATCTTTTCCGGCGTACGTCCGCGGAAGATCTGGCCGGCCGCCAGACCCTTCAGGCCGCTCTGGCTGATCATCTCAATGGAGGAGAGGCTGTCGCCGCCCATCTCATAGAAATCGTCGTGCAGACCCACCTTATCCAGCTTCAGCACCTTTTCCATGGCGGCGCAGATGGCCTTCTGGGTCTCGGTTTCCGGTGCCACATAGTCGGTGCGGAAATTGCTGATGTCAGGCTTGGGCAGGGCCTCACGGTCCAGCTTGCCGTTGGGCTTGAGCGGCACCTTGTCAATATGGATGTAATAGGCGGGAATCATGTAATACGGCAGGCGCTTCATCATCTCTGAGCGCAGCTTCTCTGCGTCCACCGTAATATTTGCGGTGTAGTAGGCGCACAGGAAGCTCTTTCCGCCCTCGTCAAAGCCGCGGGCTGCTGCCCAGTCGATGCCCAGTGTCTGCTTCACCGCAGCTTCGATTTCCGCCGGCTCGATACGGTTGCCGTTGATCTTGATCATGTCGTTGCTGCGGCCAAGGAGAACATAGTCGCCCTTTTCATTGCACCGGGCCAGGTCGCCGGTGTGGTAGACACCGTTCACAAAGGACTTGCTGGTTTCCTCAGGCAGGTTCAGGTATCCGCGGACATAGGGGTTCTCAAAGCAGAGCTCACCCACTTCATCCCCGGTTGCTTCCTTGCCGGCCTCATTGATCAGGACGATATTCGTATCCACAGCCGGCTGGCCGATGGGGCAGGTTTCATATGCCTGGTCGATCTTGAAGACGCCCACGGCAAAACCACTCTCGGAGCAGGCATAGATATTAATCAGGTCCAGGTTCTTGTTGTAGATATTGTTGGCAGGTTCGCTGCCCACAAACAGCATCCGCAGGAAGGGACCGGTCTTGTCGCCCAGCATCCGGACATAGCTGGGGGTCAGGAAGGTGATGGTGATCCGTTTCATGAGGAAAAACTTGGCAAGGGAAGCGGGGTTCTTGATGGTGGCGTAGGAAACAATATAGCTCTTGCCGCAGAACACATTGAGGGCGGCCAGAATCACGATAACGCTGGCCACAAAGTTCATGGGTGCCAGCAGAGCCAGACGGTCATGCTCGTTGAAGGGGATTTCGCCGTTGAGCTTGATGGATTCAATGGCCCGTCCCAGGTTGCCGTATTCATGGAGCACGCCCTTGGGATTGCCTGTGGTGCCGGAGGTGTAGATGGCGTAGGCGGCATCATGCTCGCCGGGCTCCACGAACCCGTCCAAAGGATCCGTGTGCATCACGTCGGCCCAGTTGTCCGCGTTCAGCTCGAACTTGCACCCGCAGTCCCTGCGGATGTAGTTGATGCGCTCGGGTGCATAGGTGTCCTCCACCAGTGCCCAGGCCGCGCCTGCGCGCCATACGCCCACCATGGCGATGACGGGCATCACGCCACGGGGCAGGTTCAGCAGCACGAAGTTCTCTTTTCCGATGCCGTTCTTCTTCAGATACGCATACACACGCCCGCTCATGTCCCACAGCTGGGCATAGGTGACGCCCTTGCCATGGGTGTCGTCAAAGAGAATGGCTTCATCCGGTTTCTGCTGAACGTAACCTTCCAGCTTTTTAATGATATATTCCATACATGGTTCCCCCGTTTTCTCTTGTTGCCTCATAAGGTTGTGCTGGTTATTTGCCTCTAGGATTAGAAAGGATTTTATCAGAATGCAGACATATCTGTCCAGTGGATAATCAGCTTATCTGAAGTGCTGAAGCGTTACTGATGTTACGATTCACGTGGCATTTATCAAATCAGGAAACGTCAGATATATGTCTGGCGTTTCTTCTGTATGCATCTGTACCGGAAATCTTTCAGTCAAAGCATATACACGGGTGCCGTCTGCAATATGCGTGAACCGGGATCCTGCGCGGCGCAGCCGCACATGCGCCAGAAAAGTTTCAGCACATGTCTCACATGCACATCTCCGGTATATGCAGTGCCCCGTCGTAGTTGACCGTATAGGCGATGCCCCGGTCCCTGAGGACCTGCAGGAAGGATTCCGTATAGGCCTTTTCCGGCCAGTCCTGGTCAATGGTGATGAAGAACCTGTCCGCAAAGGCCGCCAGGAGCACCATCACCCCGATGCCGTAGGAATCCACATCCAGGAAGGTGGAGCGGATGTAAGGCTCCATTTCCCCGAAGGTAAACTTGCCGATATATGTGGCGCCTGCGGTCTCCGCCTTTTTCATCTGCCGGGCGATCACCCGGGCCGCGCACTGTTTCAGGCAGCTCAGGGGAAGGAACTGGAGCATATTCAGTTTCCCGCAGTATTTCATCGTTTCACTCCTGAGGAGATCATGGTCGGAATAGCGGATCACCATCCCGCGGCATACGGTTCCCTGCTTTTCAAAATCCATGGAGCGGATCTTTTCCGAATATGGGATATAGATCTTGGCGTATATACTGGCAATGGAATGTTTGAAACCAAGTGCCGGCCGCAGATTCACCGGGACACCGATGGAAATCGTCCGGTTGTCATCCGGGTGCATCCTGTGGATCCCGTCCGCCAGCATCAGGGCAACGGCCGTGATGGGGGATCCGTCAAAGGAGGAGCAGTACTTCATCATGTCCGCCTGGGAAAGCGTTATCTTGAAACTGGTGCGGCGGCTCCTGTCCATATGCACCAGACCCATCTCATCCAGCTCCATCGGGTGCCGGATGGGCTTTTGCGGTGATATGAGGGAGCGTATCCCGGCATGCCGGTTCTTCATGTAAAACGCACGGTAGACGTCGCTGGCTTCCTGGGGACCCGGCTCCTCATCCGGCAATGCCACATCCGGAACATCGAATGTACGCCCATAGTACAGGCAGCAGTAATAGTACAGCAGGGCTTTCATGATCCGGTACAGGCCTGTGCCGTCCATCTGCCCGTGGTAGACATTGATATAGATCGTGTGATCAAGCCAGGAAAAGGACAGGAGCTGATGGTTGCTCTCCTCCCCATTGAGGTCAATCGGCCTGTCCGTCTCCTTCACCACCCAGGGGCTGGGATTTTCAGCGTAATAGAAGCTGCGGATCCCCTTGCGCAGGGACACCTTGAGAAAGGAAAACCGTTTCTCCAGCATGTCCACGGCACGGCGCAGCACCTTCCCGTCCACCGGATCCGCCATTTCACAAACAGCGCGGATGGTAAAGGACAGGGACTTTGTCAGGCCGCAGCAGTCCGACTCCCCGAATATCTGTATCTTCTTTTCCCTGCTGCCGGATTCATTCGTCATGTATTTGTCCTCCCAGGCATCTCATGATATTCAGCCGTGTGTCTCTCCGTTGTATGGCCGGATCCCGTTCCTGGATCAATATGCGTCCATCCATCCCGGGGCGCAGTGTCCGTTCATCAATATGGAGCATGAAGAGCATTCTGTCTTCTTTGGTTCCATCTGTGCCTGACAGCGCATGGCAGTTCCGCGGTGCCGCATCTCCTGATCTTCCTGTGATTCCGTCTCCTCCTTCCTCGCATCCATTGTCCTCCAGACATAGAAGGCTTTACGCCCTGATATACCTTTGCTTGCTGCTGTTGGGTTTGTCGGGGATAGTGTGCTTCAGCCTGCCGCTGTCCAGCAAGGGAAGAAGAATATTACGTCTGAAATAATCCTGCGATTTGATGCCACAGAACTCCTGCATCTCAATACGGCTTCCAATGTCAATAAGTTAATCCGAATCAGGTTATCTGGAAATTTCTACACGCCGAATATGTCGTTTTCTTCAACAAAAAGGTAATATCCGGAAATTGTGGCAATTATCGACTTTGGGTGGGTAGGAAAACGTCGTGATGCCTATATTTACAA
>CAMOVR010000141.1 GCA_946627565.1 uncultured Clostridia bacterium | reverse complement strand
TTAAGCGGCAGGCACCCTCCCACGGCCCGCGGGAGACCCCGGATCCCATGGGGAGCCCCTGTGTTCTCAGGATATTTCTCCCAATTTTGCTTCGAAATACAAAAAAGAACTGAGAACCGTTCTCATTTTCTCTTGACGCACACCGTGCACCTGCATACAACTGAGAACGGTTCTCAAATTATGAGAGGGAGGATTCCGGATGGCAGGCAAGGCAACGTACAGGACGCGTGCCCAGAAGGAACTTCTGACATATCTGAGATCCACCCCGGGCAGGCATCATACAGCCGCTGAAATCAGGGGCCACTTTACGCATCAGGACCGTCCCATTGCCACCGCAACCATTTACCGGTAGCTGGAATAGACAGATACGCCTGAACTGTGATGCCGAAGACATAGCGAAACAAACGAAAGATCCCTGTCAAATGAGACAGCCCTGCTATACCTGTGTCCCTGATGGGAACCCACATACAAGAACCGTCGACCGGAGTTTTTTCCAGTCGACGGTTTTGCTTGTTTCTGTTCGGTTATTACTCTGAACTGTGCGCAGGCGTTATGGCGCTGCGCGTGCCATCTACGGTATCTTACTTCTGATACTGTTCACGATACTTGAAGAAATTCTCCCAATCATCTTCACTGGCAGTATGGAATTCAGGCAGAACGTGCATGGACATACCGGAAGTCCAAACAACCTGGTCCGCTTCCGGTTCAGCAGTACCCACCTGGTATTCCGCCGGGATGGTTTCCGCGCCATATGCCTCATACATGGGCCGGGCCAGGAGCAGCGCATTCAGGGAGCCCTGGGGATCTGACCACATATCATACAGGCCGTTGCTCATGTAGATCGCACGGGGAGCAACGCAGGCAATGGTGAAATGAGCGTCCACGGGCAGGGCATCTGGGTTGTCGGCATAGCTGGCATAGACAGAGTTGAACCACCAGGGTTCCATCTTAGTCAAGGCATGAATGGTATCGGCGTTGTTCTGCCGGTTGATGGCAGCGCCGCCACCGCCGGACTGATGGCTGAAGGTCACGGCGATACGCTCATCATTGGCGCCAGCCCACAGAGCAGCCTTGCCATAGCGGGAATGTCCATACACACCGATCCTGGCCGCATCCACAGCAGGATCTGTCACCAGATAATCAATCGCCCTGGAGAGACCAAAGGCCCATGCGCTGATGGCCATCATTTCCGGTTCGTCAAAGAGGGATACGAGCCGGGTGGCGTAGTTGTCCAGATTGTCGGGAGCCACGTCGTTCACAGAAATGAAAGCGTAACCAAAGCCGCGCTCCAGGCCCTTCAACAGCTGATACGACTCGGTGGCGGAGCCGCGCTTCTCTTCCCAGGAGGTATCCTCCGGATTCTGGGAGGCGTCTGCCAGGATCGCCGGATCGTCCAGCACGGTGTAATTGCCACCGGTCAGGCACAGGAAGATGGGAGCCTTCTCAATATTGGCAGGGGTGTACAGCAGCAGGTTAACCGGCATGCTGCCTTTGTCCGTGGTCACGGTGATTTGAATCTGCTTGCGGTTCACCGCACCGTCCTGTGCTTTTCCTTCTTCCAGCAGCGTGAAATCTGCCGTGAATCCTTCCGCAGGTACGGGGCCATACACATTGTCCTGAAGCAGCTGTAGCATTTCAGCACGCCGCTTGGCAAGCGCTTCCGGATCGCTGGTCACAGGAGATCCGTCCGCGAAAGTCATAAGCTCCGGCAGGGAAGCGTAATCCCGGTCGGGGCCGCCCAAAGACCACTCCCGTACAAAATCGGGCAGTACAAAACCAGCGTAGGCGGCAAAGTTGAAGGATTGCTTTAGCGTCAGCGGGCCTGGAATCACCTGGCGGAACATAGCGGCCTGATTAAGCAGACCTTCGTCATCAATCTGGGCGATGATGGCGGCATCCGCCGGATCCATCTCTTCCTCGGTTCCCTCAGCCAAACCGGTAGGCAGCAGGGAAAGCATCAGCACGGCTGCCAGCAGCACAGACAGGAATTGTTTCATGGTTTTTCTCCTTTCGCTATCTTATATCAGTTCCCTCCAGTTTATACACACAATTCGGCAATCCTGGAGCATGATTAAATATAGCATTATAGATAATTCACGAAAAGTCTTTTGTCGTGAATGGAATTCTGCGTGCCGTAATCTACATGAATTTACCGTCTGGAAAAATTGAAAAGCGTGGGGCATTACAAACAGTCATGCAGAAAAACAAATGATTTTCAGGGCAGCTGGTTGCCTGGCCCTCTTAACAGCAGGTCACTTCAGAACAGATGCCGGTACCGTTGGTGGAAAAGTCGGTGCAGTCGGCGGGATAAACGCAGATCATGGGGAATCACCTCCAAAAGGGCAAAAAGAAAGCGCCGCGTGATGCGACGCAGCCAAATGCAGGATAAGAACTATTCCTGTCATTTCTTTGTCCCCTCCCCCCTCCTTGCCAAGTGAAGGAAATGCGGTATAATATGCCTGTTAGATATATTTAACGCGATTTCCCGAAACAGAGTTCTCAGGAAGAACAGGAAGAGGCCTGATGCAGCAGCATGCTCTGTGCGAAAGGGTTTCATTCCGCCCTTCAGTTAGGTTTTCCTAACTTCAGGACAGTTCCCGCCTGCCTCACCGGAGCATTCACGATCTGCCCGGGACATAAGGCTGCCTCACGGCACGGCCCGGGCGCACCGGCTTCCTGCAGACCACAGATACAATCCCGAAAACACGAACATGGAGGATACAGCCTTGAAAGACTACGAAGCACTTTCCCGGAAGCATTTTGACAGGCAGGCAGCCGAATACGATCAGAGGGACACCTACTACTATTCCAGGAACGGAAAAATCAGCTGCCGGGACATCGCATCCCTGCTCAGGCACCACCCGTACCGGACCCTGCTGGACGTGGGCTGTGGAACAGGTTTTCTGCTGGAACTCCTCTCAGCCCAGCGAAGCGCCGAATACCATGGCCTGGATCTGTCCGAAGAGATGCTCCGGATGGCTGAAAAAAAGCAGATCCCCGGCGTATCCTTCACCGCCGGATCTGCAGAAGAACTCCCCTTTGCCTCTGAAACCTTTGATGTGGTCACCTGTTCCCAGAGTTTCCATCACTATCCGCACCCGGAAAAGGCCATGGCTGAGGCATTCCGCGTCCTGAAGCCGGGCGGCCTCTACATCCTGTCGGACACCGGCATCGGCGGGGTGGGCGGCTGGATCGACAACCATATTCTGTTCCGTCTCTCCACCAGCGGGGACTGCCACACCGAAAACCGCAAAGGCATCGCCAGGGGGATGGAACGGGCCGGCTTTACCGTAACGGATTCCCGGCAGATCAAAGGCTTTATCTACACGGTGACAGGAAGAAAGTAAATAGCCTTCCTGAGAACACATACATCATACATATACATAAAAGGCCCTCCAGCGCGCCCCGGCAAACGGGTTTCGGCTGAAGGGCCTCTTTTGTTATGCATCTTTATCCGAATGGTATCCCCTGCGGGACCTGCGCCTCTCATGCCCGCTTTTGCGGTAGAACTCCGCCTTGTCTGCATACATCATCATATCGGCTTCCCTGACCAGGGCATCCGCCTTCATGCCCGGGAATGCCCCTGCCCTGGCAAAGCCTATAGACAGGCTGATGGAGTGCAGCACCTTTTCCTGCCATGCTTGCGTCGTCTTTTCCAGTGTTTCCAGTCTCTCATGGAGTTTCTCTTCATCCAGCGCGGCCAGGACGACAAACTCGTCACCGCCCGTGCGGAAGCACTTGCCCACGTCACCCAGGACCTTATCTATGCAGGATGCGGCACCGCAGATCAGGTCATCCCCCAGGGCATGGCCCAGGTTGTCATTGACCGATTTCAGCTCGTTGATATCCATCACCAGCACCACCTGGTCCTCCGGCAGAGGGCCCTTTGCATCCAGCTTCTCCAGTGCCTTCTGGAAGGCAAAGCGGCTTCCCACCCCGGTCAGCACATCCTTCATCAGCTGTGCTTCCTGCTGCAGGAGGGAGTCTTCCATCAGAAGCTGGGAAAACTCCGTATTGTGGATGAAAATCAGGGCAGAAGCCATTGTCATGCCGATGTATGCGGTGCGCACTTCCCCGCCCAGCAGTTCCTGAAGGGCAATGCTGCCTATCACCAGAAGCATGGTGGCATACAGGGATGCCCGGTTCTGGCGGCGGAACAGTTTGCCGTAGGAGATGAACTCCGTGATGAGCACCACAATGACCAGCAGATAAATGCCGATATAGAAAGGATACAGGGGGCCGTGGGTGTATCGGTTATGTTCTTCAAAAACAAGCATCCATCCGCTGAAAACAGAAACGGCCTGAAAAACGGCATTGACCACCAGCACAATCTGCAGCATCCTGACCCGCTGGTTCATAATCCGCATCTGCCGGATAAAGGCATAACCCGCCATGGGTGTAACCGTATAATCCAGCCACTTGACGGTTCTCAGAATCCAGGGCGGTGCCTGCTCATGATCGGCCAGCCGGAGCCCGGACCATTCCATCAGGGATGCAAAGGCAATCAGCGCAAAAGTCGTATAAAACCAGAATTTATCCGGTCCCTTGATCCGGTTGTTTTCCCAGATCAGGATGCCCAGGACTGCCAGGGCTCCCCATGTCAGGGCAAGAATTGAAGTATAGTACGCCAAGCGCCATCCCTCCCTGCTTAAGTGCGTACCTGCCTTTCTGTGCCATACAGAAAATATCAACAGTATATGCGTATCACAGGCAACATAGGATACAGACTGCATGCGGCCTTCTGCCCGGTTTCCGCCTGCGGGTTCTTCAGGAATTCCATATCATTCTCCATGGGATTCCGGGCACCTGAATTATACAGTCTGAATAGGCTGCATTATACAGATATGTCAGAAGAAAGCAAGGCAGCTTTTGCTGTCTTGCTTCTCCTGTTCCATCCCCGCCTTCAGAGCAAAAAGCAAGCATATCGTCCTGTGTTCCGCAATTTTTGAGCATTCTTTTCGCAACTATTGATCACTTCTACCGTTGACCCTGTCCTCCCCACCTGTTACAATGGCCTCAGATTTGAGCAGAGTGCTCAAAAATCGTCACGAAAACAAAATAAGGAGGCACACCCATGAAAAGGATTCTCGCTGTACTGTTGACCCTGGCTCTCATCCTTCCCCTGGTGCCCATGGCCCTGGCGGATGAAACCCTGGAACCCATCACCCTGACCGTTTTCCGCGGCGATCCCGGTGACCAGCCTGCAGAAGACAACAAGATTTACAAGCTCATCGAAGAAAAGTTCGGTGTCAAGTTTGAGTTTGAGTTCCTTGCCGGCAACCTGGACGAGACCCTGGGCCTGAAGATTTTCGGCCAGGACTATCCGGATCTGTTTGACGGCGGCAACAGCGCTGACCTGATCATCGACGGCGGCGCCCTGATCAACCTGCTGGACTACATCAGCCCTGAAAAGACCCCCCGCCTCTGGGCCCACATCGAGCCCCAGAAGGCCCGCCTGATTGAGAAGGATGAAGAGGGCAATGACGTGCTCTACATCATCCCCAACTACGGTCTGGTTGAAGGCGAGCAGATCGCCCTGACCGTCGGCGGTCCCGCCTTCTTCATTCAGAAGCAGGTTCTGGCCTGGGCCGGCTATCCGAAAATCAAGACCCTGAACCAGTATTTCGACGTTCTGGAAGCCTTCCTGAAAGAGAATCCCACCGATGCCAACGGCAACCCCTACATCGGCTTTGACATTCTCTGCGAAGACTGGCGTCACTTCTGCCTGATCAACCCCGTTCAGCACCTGATGGGCCGTCCCAACGACGGTGAAGTTCTCATCGATGTGTCCACCCCGGACTATCACACCGAGACATTCATCGACAAGCCCTATGCCAAGCCCTACTACAAGAAGCTCAACGAAGAGTTCCACAAGGGCCTCATCAGCCGCGACACCTTCACCATGAACTATGACCAGTACATCGCTCAGCTCTCTTCCGGCACCGTGCTGGGCATGTTCGATCAGGCCTGGGATTTCGGCACCGCCACCGCTGCCCTCAACGACGCCAAGATGTTTGAGAACACCTATGTCGCCCTGGGCCTGGTCTATGACCCCGAGTATGTGGACGGCAAGGAAATTGAAGAGCACTATCTCAACGGCTCCCTGCCCAATGTCCGCCGCGGCTTCGGCATCTCCGTCAACTGCCAGTGCCCGGAACGCATTATTGCCATGTGGGAAGAAATGCTCTCCGAAGAATGGCAGCTCATCTTCAACTGGGGCATTGAAGGCGAAGACTACTATGTTGAAAACGGCCGTCTCCTGATGACCCAGGAACAGTACAACAACACCAACGACAACACCTGGAAGCTCAAGAACAAGGCAGATGCCTTCTTCCAGAGCAGCCCCAAGCGCCAGGGCTGGATCCTTGAAGGTGAATACGCCGGCAACTGCTGGGAGCCCGCCAACCAGGACGAAATCGTCTTTGGCATGATGAACGATTATGACAAGGATTTCCTGTCCCACTACGGGTTCTCCAAGTGGGCTGACTTCGTCAATCCGCCCATTGAACTGGCTCCCTACGGAGAAGCCTGGCAGATCAACTACAATCCTGTTGAAGTTGAGCACACCGACTTCCTGAACATCCAGGATCAGCGGCTGCCCGAACTGATCATGTGTGATCCTGCCGAATTCGACGCCAAGTGGGATGCCTTCGTGGAAGAGATCACCCCCAGTGCCACGGCTTTCGGCAACTATATGCAGCAGGCCGTGCTCGAAGAAGTCGCCAAGGTTCTCGGTGATTAATACGCACCGCGGGGGGAGAGGCATCTCCCCCCGTTTTCGTTTCATGAACGGAAAGGGGACTTCCTCATGGCAGTAAACACACCCCCGGCAGAAACTGCGGCTGTAAGCAGAAAGCTCCGGCCCGGCAAAACCGGCTTTTTCAGGACCCTGGGCAGGCAATGGCAGATGCTGCTCATGTCCGTACCCATGCTGCTTTACGTACTTCTCTTCAACTATGCTCCCATGTGGGGCTGGATCAATGCCTTCAGGGATTACACCAACAAAAAGAATGTGGCCCGGGGCATCACCCCCTTCAACGGCATGGCCAATTTTGAGTGGCTCTTCAGCCGTCCGGACTTCTTCCAGTCCATCCGCAACACCCTGGCCATGAGCCTGATCAATCTGGTGTTCGGCACCGTTTCCGCCATCCTTCTGGCGGTGCTGCTCAACGAGGTCCGCAACCGGGGTTTCAAGCGCACCGTCCAGACCGTCACCTATCTCCCCCACTTCCTCTCCATGGTTATCGTGGTGAGCATGGCCCAGAACATCTTCGCCAGCTCAGGTCCTGTCAACCAGCTGCTCCTGAGCCTGGGCATCATCCGGGACCCTGTATTCTGGCTGGGAGAAGGCAAGTATTTCTGGTGGCTGGTGGGCGTGATCAACGTGTGGAAGGAAGTCGGCTGGAGCACCATCATCTACATTTCCGCCATGACTGCCATCGATCCCTGCCTGTATGAGGCAGCCTCCATTGACGGCGCGGGCCGTTTCAACCGGATCCTTCACGTCACGCTGCCGGGCATCCGCTCCACCTTCGTGATTCTTCTGATCATGAACATCGGGCACCTGCTGGAGGCGGGCTTTGAGATCCAGTACCTGCTGGGAGGCGGTCTTGTCCGGGATTATTCCACCACCATTGACATCTTCGTCCTGGAGTACGGCACTGAAAAGCTCAACATCGGCGTAGCCACGGCTGCGGGCATGTTCAAGAGCATTGTGGCCATCATCCTTCTGGCAGGAGCAAACTTCATCTCCCGCCGTCTGGGCGAAGAAACCCTGATCTGATGGAGGTGTGTATATGACTGTTACAACTGCACAGACAAAGCCGGCAATGAGACCGGTAAAAAGGCGGCATGACGTGGTCTTCCCCGTGGTCAACACCGTGGTGCTCATCCTCCTCATGTTCATCACCCTCTATCCCGTCATCAACACGGTGGCCTACTCCTTCAACGACGGCACCGACGCGGTCCGCGGCGGCATAGGGCTCTGGCCCCGGGTATTCAGCATGAAAAGCTATGAGGCCATCATGTCCGACAATTCCGTGTACCAGGCAGGCTGGATTTCCGCTTCCAAAACCGTTATCATTACACTGCTGAATCTTTTCTGGACCGGCATGCTGTCCTTTACCCTGAGCCGGCGGGAATTCGTGCTCCGCAAGTTCATCACCACCGTCATGGTGCTGACCATGTACGTCAACGCCGGCCTGATTCCCAACTATCTTCTGATTTCCAAGACCCTGAACCTGGCCAAGTCCTACTGGGTCTATATCGTTCCCACCATGTTTTCCTGCTTTAACATGATCGTCATCCGCACCTATATCGGCGGTCTCCCGGATGCCCTGGTGGAATCCGCCCGCATCGACGGTGCCGGTGACATACGTGTCTACTGGCAGATCATCTTCCCGCTGTGCACACCCGTTCTGGCCACGGTGGCTCTGTTTGTGGCCGTGGGCAGCTGGAACAGCTGGTTTGACACCCATCTGTACTGCGGAGGACAGAAATACCTGCACTCCCTGCAGTATCTGCTGAAAATGAAGCTGGCCACCACCCAGGCCAGTGCCAATGCCGCCAAGACCTCTGCCGATGCTCTGAAATCCACGACAGCAACGACGCCCATCACCATCCGCGCTGCCATTACCGTGATTTCCACGGTACCGATTCTTCTGGTGTATCCTTTCCTGCAGAAGTACTTTGTGACCGGCATGGCGCTGGGCAGCGTGAAGGGCTGAGAAGAAAGGACTGAAATGATTTGGAAAGGCGGTTGTCTGCCGGAGCAGAATCCAGCCAGTTTCCGGACGGGTTCCGGATTCTGCAGGGAAAGCAGGAATACATAACCTATATCGAGCATTCCTCTATCCGGATCTGGCCCTCTGACGTCGCCGGACATTACGACACACACATGCATTCCGCCGTGGAGATCGTCCTGCCGGACCGGGGCGAGTCCGTTTACCGGCTCCAGGATCAGGAGTACCACGTAGGGCCCGGTCAGATCCTTTTCATCCCCTCCGGCTGTCCCCACGAACTGACAGAGGGATCGGACATTCTCCGCTACCTGGTGCTCTTTGAACCCAGTCCCCTGGACGGTCTGCAGGACATACCGGACATACGGGGCCTGCTGGACAGCCCCATCTATCTCCCGGAGCCCACGGAGCTCAGGGGCCAGGTGCGGGACCTGATGAACCAGCTGATTGACTGCTATTTCCACCGGGAACCCATGTGGAACACCCGGTGCTATGCCTGGCTGCTGCAGGTGTATGCCCTGCTGGGCCGGGAATACCTGCTGGTTCCCAGTGATGCCCCGGATGAGCGGCGCAAGACCATCAATCCGGAGATCATGAACAGCGTTATCACCTATATCAACGAACACTTCACAGAGGACATCTCCCTGGAGCGGGCAGCGGACTTTGCAGGCTTCTCCAAGTACTATTTTTCCCGTCTTTTCAGGGAGTTCTCCGGTATCACCTTCTCCGAGTTTCTCATTTCAAGGCGGGTCAATTTCGCTGCCAATCTTCTGATCCAGACCAGGGAACCCGTCCATGAGATTGCCGCATCCTCCGGTTTCTCCAGTATTGCCACCTTCAACCGGGTGTTCAGAGACCAGAAAAAGTGCACCCCCACCCAATACCGGGTCATTTACAGCGGCATGATTTCCCATGGCACACTGTTTCCGGAGGAACGTCTGGCACAGGCAGAATCCAGCTGAATATTGAGGAAAACTCATATACTGAGATAAGTCCAAAAGTAAGCACATACCTGTCAAGAACCCAGTACCCTTGGGTGCTGGGTTCTTGACTTGACAGTTTTGCTACATTCTGTTTGACAGTTTTGCTGAAATTAATCTGACAAATTTGTGCTATATTGCTTGACAGATGTGCGGATGCATCTCAGCGGGTGGCATTCTTCTTTACGGACGATGCGGCGTGATCGCGTCAGCGGCACTGGGCTTCATGGATCGGTGCCATTTTTTGCCCTGCTGTACCCATGGGTAAACCTGAGTACACCCTGTACCCAAATAAAATGAGTACAGTATTTGGGTACGGCTGAGCTGCAGGGCAGAATCGCCGGAACCCTTGTAAAATAAGGAACTTGCTCATAACACCCCTGTACCCAACGGTTTGTAGTTCCTACCACATAGGGAGGACGAACTGTTCCAAATGTCCAACTGGACTGGTAGGCCGAAGGTACGAAAGCA
>CAMOVR010000140.1 GCA_946627565.1 uncultured Clostridia bacterium | reverse complement strand
GTGACCCCGGTTCCTGTGACACCGGTGCCTGTAACGCCTGTACCCGTGACGGAAGCCCCGGCAACGCCGGTGCCTGCCACGGAAGTGCCGGCGACGGAGGTCCCGGCAACACCGGTACCTGTTACGGAAGCACCGCCCACGGAAGTACCCGCCACCGAGGTACCCGCAACGGAAGTGCCGGTTACGGAAGCACCTGCCACAGAAGCGCCTGCCACGGAGGCACCGGCTCCGGCCATTCCGGATGCGGATCTTCCCGCCGATGTGGCACCGCCCGTAATCCCTGCGGTCATGGACGGACCTGCAGAAGAAGCCCCTCAGGAATAAAGACAGTCCGGAATATGAAGACAGGGCACCCGCCAGACGGCGGGTGCCCTGTTTAAACGTTATGTGTGACTGTGCATTCTTCTTAAGCGTTCTCTTCACTGATGTGTTCCGTACCCTGGCTTAAGAGGGTCCGGACATGATCGTCAGAGAGGGAATAATAGATGGTTTTTCCGTCACGCCGGCTGCGTATGAGCCTGGCACTTTTCAGGACCCGCAGCTGATGGCTCACGGCGGACTGGGTCATGCCCAGAAGGTTTGCAATATCACATACACAGACCTCCTGTTCAAAGAGAACATAGAGAATGCGGATGCGGGTGCCGTCCCCGAACACCCGGAAAAGATCCGAGAGGCGGTTCAGCGTCTCCTCATCAGGCAGCAGGCTCCGCACCTGTTCCACTTTGTCTGCATGCACGTGCAGGAAACTGCAGGTTTCAATATCGCCCTGCTCCAGGGCTGCACGGCTGGTTTCTTCTGTCCAGGATGAAATCATATGGCCTCGCTTTTTCTCCGGATGGTCCAGGGTAATGGTCACAAAAGCTGACGGGCGAAGGACACGGCGCCGAAACGGTCCGGAAGCCCCAGCCACTCAGCGATGGTGGCAGCGATGTCTGCGTAGGTGTCCCGGGTGCCAAGATCCACCGCATGTTTCATGCGGGGATGCCAGACCAGGAGGGGCACATATTCCCTGGTGTGGTCCGTTCCGTGGAAGGTGGGGTCGCATCCGTGGTCGGCAGTGAAGATCAGGAGATCCTCCTCATGCATGTTTGCCTGAATTTCAGGTATGGCACTGTCAATCTCTTTAAGGGCGTCTGCAAAGCCCTTCGGATCCCGCCGGTGGCCCCAGAGCATGTCCGTGTCCACCAGATTGGTAAAGCACAGGCCCTGAAAGTCCTTCTTCATATAGTCAAGCAGTGCCTCAAGACAGGCGGGATTGCCCGCTGCATGATTGCTGCCGGTGAGACCCTGGTGGTCAAAGATGTCCTCAATCTTGCCGACCCCGAGGCTTTCCATGCCGCTTTCCTTCACCGCATCCAGAATGGTGCGGCCGCAGGGGGGCATGGAGAAATCACGCCGTCCGCTGGTACGGACAAAGTGGCCCTCCTCACCGGTGTAGGGTCTGGCAATGACCCTGCCCACCCCCAGGTCACCCTGCAGCATTTCCCTGGCGATCCGGCAGAAGCGGTAGAGCTCCTCCCTGGGGAAGACATCTTCGTGACAGGCAATCTGAAACACGGAATCGGCAGAGGTATAAACAATGGGAAGAGCGTTTTTCCTGGATTCTTCCCCCATTTCCTCCAGAATCGCTGTGCCGGAGGCGGGTTTGTTCCCTATGACTTTATGCCCTATGGCATCCTCAAAGGCGTGGATGAAGGATGCGGGGAAGCCGTCGGGAAAGGTGGGAAAAGGCTTTGTCAGACGCAGGCCTGCCATCTCCCAGTGCCCTGTGGTGGTGTCCTTGCCGGCACTGACTTCCAGGCATTTCCCGTATGCACCTACGGCATCCGGATCCTTTTCACAGTGGATGGAGGGGATGTGCCCAAGACCCAGCTTCCGGAAATTGGGCAGAGAGGGATGGACTGTGTCCATGACATGGCCCCAGGTGTTGGCCCCCACATCGCCATAGGCTGCCGCATCCGGGAGCTCGCCGCATCCCACGGCATCCAGGACAGTCAGAAATACACGTTTCAAAAGAAAAACCCCCTCTAATTTGAATGTCTGAAGCCCGCGCAGCAGCGCAGGGATAAGATCATCCCATCAGTGTGCGTACTTTATTATACCCCATTTTGAAAAACAGTGTAAAGGTACGGGAAAACAGAACACCCGGCAAAGCAGGTCCGGGCCGGGACGCAATGATTGACTGCACGGGATGCAAGGCGTTAGAATGGGCCGCAGGCATCATATATGCAGAAAGGCTCCGCCCTCTGCCACGGCTTCATGTGCCGGAAAAGAAATCTTCACACGACCCTGCGGGAGGCATGCATGAACCGGACGTGTATTGTAAAGCCCAGTCAGGAGGGCAGACGCCTGTCCGCCTTCCTGCACCACGACATGGGCATATCCTCATCCCAGATCCGCTCTGCCAAGTGGGCCGGGAGAATCCTGGTAAACGGAAAGCCGGAGACGGTGGCATGTTATCTTCGGACCGGGGATCTGGTGGAGTTTGTGCTGCCGCAGGCCGAGCCTGTGTATGAAGTGCATCCCAGGGAAATGCCGCTTTCTATCCCCTACCGGGACGATTATATGCTGATCATCGACAAGCCCGCAGGCCTGGCCACATCCTCCAGCCTGAACCACCCGGACGATGCCCTGGAAAATGCCCTGTTTTCCGCCCTGGGCTGCCCCGCGGATTATGTGTTCCGCCCGGTCAACCGCCTGGACAAGGGCACCAGCGGCCTTATGTGCGCAGCCCTTGATCCTGTCACCCAGCATACCCTTCAGTCCATGCTCCATACACCCGAATTTGAAAGGGAATATCTTGCGGTAACAGACGGAATCCCGGAAAAGGACAGAGGTGTCATAGATCTTCCCATAGCAAAAGCGGAAGGCCCCACCCTCCGCCGGGAAATCCGGCCGGACGGCAAGCCTTCCGTCACAAATTATGAAGTTCTTGAAGCCAGGCGGGGCCGGGCGCTTGTGAAACTGAAGCTGGAAACCGGCAGGACACACCAGATCCGGGTGCATCTTTCCGCCCTTGGAACCCCGGTGTTCGGGGACTTTATGTACGGCAGGGAGAGTGAAGAGCTGCCGGGCAGGTTTGCCCTGCATTCCGCTTTTCTCACCCTGCGCCATCCTGACAGCGGGGAAAAGATGACCTTTTCCTCCCCTCTCCCGGAAGATCTCAGACGCCTGCTAGACTGAAGGCTACCTCCAGCCAGTCAAGACCCTTCTGCCGGAGATCCGCTATGATCTGGGCAGTACGGCTGTCCGGCCGGCAGGCGTCCAGGCTGATGTAGCCCAGGGTGCGCTTGACCTGGTCGATGCGGCTGTTCTTGCTTTCCCTGTCATCGTCTGCATAGCGGCGCAGTACCGTGTGCTGCCGGGCAAAGACAGTGGCAAACATGGTGCCGTGGAAGGAGTCGGTCATGACGTAGGAAGCGGAGGCGAGAAGCCCCAGGAACATTTCCGGGGAAACATGCTCCACCACTTCCATGCCCTGGTCCCGGCTCTCATCCGTCATGGGGATGATGAGGGGGTTCAGTTCCAGTAGTTCCGCCGTGCGGCGCACCCGGTCCCAGTAGACCGGGTTTTTTCCGATCATGTAGCACACGATCCGGCCGTCCCCGAGACTGGTGTCCACGGCGATTTCCTTCCACTCCTGTGCTGTGAGCAGCAGCACCGGATCCGGCAGCACGGCGGGCCGGTTCCCGGTGATCTGTTCAATGATGTCCGCCCCTTCGTCCTCCCGGACGGATATGCTCTGGAAATCCTTGAGGGCCTGCCGCATCACCTCCGCCTTCCGGCGGGATGGCATGTTCTGGATGCCCAGGGAACAGGCATAGGAAATCTTGGGCATGCTGTGGGCGTAATTCAGGAAGTATACGGGGTTCAGCCATACCGGGGACCAGATCTGGTCAGAACCTGCAATGAGCAGGTCGTATTCCTCCGCTGCTTTGCTCAGGTCCGCCTCGTTTCTGCAGGGGGCGGAGAGTTTCATGCATCTGGCCCGGAAGGCTGCCATCTCCCTGGAGCGGGCCGCTGCGCCGCTTTCGCTGCGCTTTCTCAGACCGTCCGCCATAAGAAGGGGGGAATTGCCGCATTTTAACAGGTTGCGGAGTTTTTCCATGCGTCCCGGCTGGTAATCGATGTGTTCGGCTTCAAGGTGGAAGCGGGCCAGCACCTGCTGCAGGGCGTAAGCCTGCAGGATGGAGCCGTAGTTGTCGTTGTGCAGAAAGGTCATGATACCGGCTCTGGGCATTTGGGACACCTCCTGTCAGCCAGGTCAGAGGGAAATGCAGATTCCGTTGACTTCCACCTCGCCGTCGGCAAGGATGAGAATGTACTTCTGCCCGTCGATTTCCCGGGTGGTCACCAGGTCCCGGTGCTCCGGATCCACACGGATCTGGACAGAGGGGGTGGTTACCTTGAATTCCTTGTGGGACACAACGTTGACGGCAGGAATGACGGTCTTTTCGCCAAAGGCCTCGTCAAAGTTTTTGTCAAAGGCTTCCAGCTTTTCATCCGACACGCCGGCGTTTTCCAGCACCCGGTGCACATCCTTCCGGGAAAGCGTCAGGGGTTCGGCGTTCTTGTCTTCCTTCTGCTCGGTGATCATCTCCGCCACGGAATCGTTGACGGACTGGACCACATCCATGCTGCACTCTTCCCGCAGGGTGTTCTGCAGGAGGCTGGCCACCGTTTCCTTCTGCTCGCTGGCGGTCATCATGATGCCGCTGTGGAAAACGTCCGTCAGGAAATCCTCGTGGACGTTGTCCGCATCCTTTGTGTAGTAAAGGGCCTGGTACACATTGGCCCCGCCCTGCTCAAAGGCCGGGAACAGGAAGCCCAGCTCCGGCATGGTCACGGTCCACTGAGGGGGATTTGCGTGGAAGGCGGCCTCGTTTTCAAAGTAGGTCAGCGCTTCCTTGCCCTGCTGTACCGGGGAGACGGCGCAGAGCACATAGTTCATGACGGATTCGGACATTTCCATGTCTTCTTCCCCGTCGGGATGCTTGTAGGCCACATCAAAGGAATCGTACAGGAGCAGCACCAGATAGTTGGGTGCTTTTTTCTGTTCTTCCACAGACTGCAGGGCCACGCCCTTTTCCTTCTGAATCCAGGAAGCCACGCGCTGGTATATGCTGCCGGCCACGTTCTCGTCTTCCAGTTCTGTCCTGCAAAGACCCATCAGGTCGGCGTAGGCGTCGTCACCGGCCACCTGCTCGTCGGAAAAGCTGACGGGAAGCAGGGTCTGGCCGTAGCTTCCGGATATGGCCTTCCTGAAAATGGAGAAATAATATTCCAGCTCTTCAGCGGGCATCTGTCCCACGCTTTTGCGGAAGGTGGTGACGATCTCACCCTTGGCAGTAAGGTAGCATCCCCGGATCATGCTGGGGCCGCGCTTGTCGGCTTTCAGGCGCCGCTTGAGAGTTGCCAGATCTTTCTGTGTCATATCTACCTCGTATGTCTTAATGTATAAACATGTTTCTGCGGGCTTTTTTCTGTCCGGGCCGTCTCTGATGCAGCCTGCCGGAAAAAATCCCGTGACATCTTATCACATGCCCCAGACAGTGACAAGCCGCCTTGACGCATCGCAATCGGGTGTTTATGATGAACAGGCGACCATAAGGGATCTTTTCCGGATCCAAGCATATGGTCCGAAAGGCGATGGAACATGGGACAGATCGTTGTCGTAGCCGAAAAACCCAGCGTCGGCCGCGATATCGCCCGGGTTCTGGGCTGTTCTCAGCGGGGCGAGGGATGCCTGAAGGGCAACGGTTACACGGTAACCTGGGCCGTGGGGCACCTGGTGACCCTGGAGGAACCGGATGAAATGGACCCGAAGTACAAAAAATGGGCCATGGATACCCTGCCTATTCTGCCCGAGCATATTCCCCTGAAGGTCATCTACGGCTCCCGGGACCAGTATAAGGTGGTCAAGGGGCTGATCAATGACAAGGATACGGACTCCCTCATCTGCGCAACGGATGCCGGACGTGAGGGGGAGCTGATTTTCCGCTATATCTATGAGAAGGCCGGCTGCAAAAAGCCCTTTTCCAGACTGTGGATCAATTCCATGACGGATGAGGCCATCCGGGACGGGTTCAGGGCCATACGCCCGGGCAGCGACTATGACGGGCTCTATGCCTCCGCAAAGTGCCGCTCCGAGGCGGACTGGCTGGTGGGCATGAATGCCAGCCGGGCCTTTACCCTGCGCTATTCCGCCCTCCTGTCGGTGGGCCGGGTCCAGACCCCTACCCTGGCGATTCTGGTAAGACGCCGGGAAGAAATTGAACAGTTCAAACCCGAGGGCTTTTTCACGGTGACGGCTGTCTATCCGGACTTCAGGGGCATCTGGTTTAAGGAAGGCCAGGAGAACGATACTCATATCAGGGATAAGGAAGAAGCCGAAAAAATCGCCGCCCTGGTGAAGGGAAAGACAGCTGAAATCGTCAGCTGCGAAACCAGCCATAAGAAAGAAAACCCGCCCCAGCTCTATGACCTGACTTCCCTTCAGCGGGACGCCAACCGTCTTCTGGGCTTTACGGCGGACAAGACCCTGAAGCTGGCCCAGAGCCTGTATGAGACCCATAAGGCCCTGACGTACCCCAGGACGGATTCCCGGTACCTGCCCCCGGATATGGTGCCCAAGGTGGAGGAAACCATGAAGGCGCTTCCGGACAGCCTGCAGGGCCTTGTGCCCGGGGCCATGCCGGACGGCCATATCCCCGTCAGCAAGCGCACGGTGGATGCCAGCAAGGTTACGGACCACCATGCCCTTATCCCCACCCCCAGGAAGATTGACCTGAGCAAACTCAGCCCGGATGAGAGGCAGCTCTATGACCTGGTGGCCCGTCGCCTGGTGGCTGCCTTCTATCCCGCCTATGAGTATGACGCCACGAAAGTGGTGGCCGCCTGCGAGGGACAGACCTTCCGTTCAAACGGCCGGGTGGTGACGGAGATGGGCTGGAAGGCGGTTCCGCCACTGGAAAAGCCGCCCCGGGGCAAAAAGGCAAAGGACGATGATGAAGAAACAGCCCTGCCGCCCCTTAAAACCGGGGATACCCGGGAGATTAAGGATGTGCAGGTGAAGGAGGATGTCACCAAGCCGCCGCCCCAGCATACGGATGCTTCCCTGCTGTCTGCCATGGAAAACGCGGGGAAAGAGTCGGATGATGAGGAAATCGTCAAGATGATGAAGGGCTCGGGCATCGGGACACCCGCCACCCGGGCAGCCATCATCGAGCGGCTCATCAAGGTGGGATATGTGGAAAGGAAGGCGAAGAACCTGCTTGCCACAGACAAGGGCGTGCAGCTGATCCATATCATGCCGGATGAACTGGCCTCCGCGGAGACCACCGGCAGATGGGAACTGGCCCTTGAGCAGATCACCGACGGCAGACAGGATGCCGCAGCCTTTATGGCCGGTATCCGGCGCTTCTCCAGTTTCCTGGTGGACTATGCCAGGACATGCCAGACCCGGGCGGATTTCCCGGAGGAGACAAGATGGGGCCGGGGAAAACAGAAGGGCTTCAAGCAGAAAAAGCTGGAAGGCTTAACCTGCCCAGTGTGCCATAAGGGGACGATAACGGAATCGGACAGGGCGTTTTCCTGTACATCATACGGGAAAGGCTGCCAGTTCACCCTCTGGAAAGACTGCCTGACAAGAGGCGGCGGACCTGAAATCAATGAAAAGATCCTGCGGCTCCTTTTGCAGAAGCCCCAGATCCAGGGCTCCACGGGGGTCATTGTGCTTAACGGACAGACCATCTCGTTTTATCCCAGCGGAAGCAATGCACCTTCCGCCATCAAGACCATGACATACCAGAAAAAATCATAATCAGACCCCAAGAGAAACAGGAAGAAGGAAAAAACCATGCAGGCTGAACTGAAAAGAGACCAGGTGGAAGCACGTTACAAATGGGACCTGACCCATATCTTCAAAACGGACAGTGACTGGGAAAAGGCATACCAGGAACTGGACCGGGAGGTTGCAGACTTTGCCGCCTATGAAGGCAAAGTGAAAGATACGGCAAAGGATGCCATCCGGGCGTACTTTGCCCTGCAGGATGGGATGATGCCCGTCTATGACTATGCTTTCCTGGCCAAGGAAGCGGATAACGGGGATCAGAACGCCCAGGAAAAGTCGGACAGGGCCATGGCGCTGTATGTGCGGCTGGCCACAGCCACGGCCTTCCTGGTGCCGGAAATGCTGGAGATGGACGATGAGGAACTGGGCAGGCTCGAAAGCGACCCCGACATGTCCGATTACAGCGAGTTTCTGCGTCTCCTGCGCCTTCAGAAGCCCCATACCCTTTCCAAGGAGCAGGAAGCCCTCATGGCCAGCTTCGGGGAAATCTTCCAGGCACCGGACAAGATCTATTCCATGCTCACCAGCGTGGATATGAAGTTTGATGACGTTCTGGTCAACGGTGAAAAGAAGCCCCTGACGGAGAGCATCTATGCCCAGTACCGGGAGAGCCGTGACCGGGATGTGCGCCGCGACAGCTTCCAGAAGCTCTTCGGCGGCTATGCCAGGCTGGGCCATACCTTTGCTTCCATCTATGGCACCAGCGTCAAGAGTGACGTCATGTCCGCAAGGGCAAGAAAGTATGCTTCCGCCAGACAGTCTGCCATGGAGCCCCTGGAAATCCCGGAGAGCGTCTATGACAACCTCATCACCGTCATGCATGAGAGCCTTCCCCTGCTGGAAAGGTATCTGAAGCTCCGGAAAAAGGCCATGGGGCTGGACGAGCTGCATATGTATGACCTGTATGCACCCATTGTCCAGGACTATGATATGGAACTGCCCTATGAGGCTGCCTTTGATCTGGTGCTGGAAGGCCTCAAGCCCATGGGTGAAGATTACCTGGATGTGCTCAGACAGGCCCGCACCGGCGGCTGGATCGATGTGTATCCCACCGAAAACAAATCCGGCGGCGCCTTCTCCTCCGGCGGCCTTGCAAAGGTGCACCCCTATGTGCTGCTGAACCATACGGATAACCTGAACTCCGCCTTCACCATTGCCCATGAGCTGGGTCACAGCATGCACTCCTATTACAGCAACCATGCCCAGCCTGCCCCCAAGCGGGATTACAGCCTGTTTGTGGCAGAGGTGGCCAGCACCTGCAACGAAGCCGTCATGATGCGCTACCTCCTGACCCGCTATACGGATCCCAAGGCCCAGGCATACCTGCTGAACTACTTCCTGGAACAGTTCCGCACCACCTGCTTCCGCCAGACCATGTTTGCCGAGTTTGAAAAGAAGGTGCACGACATGGCGGAGCAGGGTATCCCGCTGACGGTGGAAGCCCTGAACGATGTCTACCTGAAGCTCAATGAGCTCTATTACGGAGCAGGCTGCGTGGTGGATCCCGAGATCGCCGCGGAATGGATGCGGATCCCCCATTTCTACCGTGCCTTCTATGTCTACGTCTATGCCACCGGCCTGTGCTGTGCCGTCACCCTGTCCGAAAAGATCCTCAGGGATGGCGAAAGCGCCGTGAAGGACTACAGGAAGTTCCTCTCCGCAGGCTGCTCCGTGCCTCCCCTGGAGGCCCTGAAGCTGGCAGGCGTGGATATGTCCAGACCGGAACCCCTCCGGGAAGCCATGCAGGTGTTCAAAAGGACACTGGATGCCTTTGAAAAACTGCTGGATGCGTAAGACACCGGATCCGGGAAGATACGCAGTTTACGGTTCTGTAAGTTAATACAGCAATATTGCAATACTCCAATAGTGCCGTAATACAGTAAACCATAACGGGACAGGCAGGTGCCTTCCCGAGAGATTGGAGGAAAATGTGTATGATGCGCGGTTATGACCGGGATGAAGCCTACCTTTACATGATTTCAAAGATCGACCGTGATACCCACAGGGAACTTGGCGATCTGGTGGATTCGATCCTGAGCCAGTGCATTGAGGCCGATATGGCCTACATGCATGAAAGCGGTGTGCTCGATGAGGAAGGAAATGCCGGGGATGCCTGGTATGAAGAGGACGACGCTTTTGAGTACATTGTGGATTACATCGCAGAGAAGAACCATTTCAACCCCGATCAGGCGGTGGCAGCCGCCATGGTGGTCAATGACTTTATGGAACTGCAGGCCCAGTATATGGAGAAAAAGGGCCTGGTGTCCTACGAGGGCGAGTAACTCCCGTATCCCCGTATCTTCCGGAGACGGAATCATGAAGACGTCAAGAACCCAGCACCCAAGGGTACTGGGCTTGAAATCAGCGGATACGTCCG
>CAMOVR010000139.1 GCA_946627565.1 uncultured Clostridia bacterium | reverse complement strand
TGGAGCCTGGTTTCCTTAAGCAGGGCATCCGGCTCCGGATCCTGCAGATGGGCGAAATTCCTGACATGATCCCAGGCTACCGTGAACCCGGCGCCGTGGGAACAGAAAACGGAGTCCGGTGTATCGTCTGCCAGAGGGTTATACTGGAAAGACCGTACCACTTCTTCCTGTCTCTGGCAGGGCTCTTCGTGGTCCAGCCTTACCTGCAGGGTGCCAAGACCGTGGGTCTGCATGGCAAACTGCTGCTGGAAAGCAAGAAAGCTGCTGTACACACATGTTCCCTGAAGCTCCACGGATTCATCCGTATACACCGGGGAATCACAGTTTGCCTTAAGGCGGGTAAGCTGTCCGGTGATGGAACCGTACTGGTCCCGGGGCACCCGGATGCGGAAGAAGCAGACAGGTTCAAGAAGCACGGAGGTTGCCTGCATGAGCCCCTGCCGGATGGCACGGTATGTGGCCTGGCGGAAATCCCCGCCTTCCGTATGCTTGAGATGGTCCCTGCCGCACAGAAGATCTATCCGGATATCCGTAATGGGGCTCCCGGTCAGAACGCCTCTGTGGGGCTTTTCAAAGACGTGCGTCTCAATGAGACGCTGCCAGTTCAGGTTCAGGTCGTCCACATGGGCAAAGGAACGGAAGGTGATGCCGCTGCCCCTGGGACCGGGGGATAGACGGAGATGGACTTCCGCATAATGGCGGAGGGGCTCGTAGTGTCCGATCCCAATGACCGTGTCCGATATGGTTTCGTGATAGAGAATCCGGGGCGGACCGAAGGATACATGGATGGAAAAGCGGTCCAGAAGCTGCTGAGCCAGGATTTCCAGCTGCATGGGCCCTGTGACCCTCACGGATATGCTGTCCCCGTCCGTTTCCACACACAGGGAAGGATCCTCATCCTCCAGCATCCGCATGATGCCCGCCATGCGGTAGGCAGGGACGGCATCGTCATAGATCAGCTCCGCGCTGGTCATGGCTCTGGAGGACAGGGGAGGGGGGACACAGCCTATGGCATCTCCCACCAGAAGGCCGGAAGGAATGGGGACGGCGATGATGTCCCCCGCGGAAGCCTGATTGATCCGCCTGTACTTTTCCCCTGCATACTGCCGGATCTCGCTGACTTTGACCTGAGGCACATCACCCCGGGGCAGGTCAAGGGTATCCCGGACGGTGAGGGTGCCCCTGAGGATTTTGAGAAAGCAGATGCGCTGGCCCTCTGCCTCATGGCGCACCCGGAAGCACAGGGCCTGGAGACTTCCGGCGGAATCCCGGGAAACGGGGGAAAAACCCAGAACGAATTTCAGAAACGTCTCCACGCCGTCCCCGGTCAGGGCGGAACCTGCCATAACCGGGAAAACGGAACGGGTCTGGATCAGGCGGGACAGGGTGCTTTCAAACACGTTTTCATCCGCATTCCCTGCAAAGTACGCATCCATAAGCGCTTCATCATAGCCGGCAATGGCTTCTGTCAGCACCGGATCGTCCAAAATCCTTCCTGTTTTCTGAAAGGTACGCAGGTCCAGGATGTCCGGGGAGAGCCGCTCCCGCATCTGCCGGATCACCCTGTCCGGATCCACGTCCGTCCGGTCGCATTTGTTTAAGAACACAAAGACAGGGCAGCCGCGCTGACTGAGCATGTCCCAGACGGTTTCCGTGTGGGACTGAACCCCGTCGGCGGCAGAGACCAGAAGAATGGCGTCGTCCAGCACCGTCAGGGCACGCTCCATTTCGGAAGAAAAGTCCGCGTGCCCGGGGGTATCCAGCCAGCAGATGTCATCCTGGCCGAAGGGAAAGCAGGCCAGGCCGGAGAAGATGGTGATGCCCCGGAGCATCTCCATGGGGTCTGTATCCAGAAAGGTGTCCCTGTGGTCCACCCGGCCCATTTTCCGGATCACGCCCGCCATGTAGAGAACTGTCTCGGAAAAGGTGGTTTTGCCTGCGTCCACGTGGGCCAGGACACCAAGGGTCTTTTTCACGGTACCACTCCTTTTGCTTTTGGTGAAGTATACAGATTATCCCCTGTGCGGGCAAGAAACGGGTATCTTCAGGTGCGTATCTTCAGCATCTCCGCCTGTATGGCCTTTCCGGCATGCAGGGTAAAGCTCAATATGGCTTCCCGGCTTACAGGATGGTCCGGATAGAGCATGTCAAAGGCGTGCACGTTGGTGGGATAGACATCACAGACGGCATCCACGCCGGCTGCCCTGAGGTGCTCCACGTAAGAGAGCGTTTCCGCATAGAAGGGTTCGCCTTCCCCCACAAAGGTATAGCAGGGGGGCAGACCGCGGAAATCCGTCTGAAGAGCAGGGGCGGCATAGGGGGAGACATGTTCCTTCGCCTCTTTGCGAAGATACAGTTTCCAGGCTATGTGGTTGCGCCGGGTGTTCCAGATCCTGCCGTGGTTGTCCCGGGAGCTTTCGGTGTCCAGATTGCTGAGCATGGGATACAGGGGCATCTGAAAGGCCACAGGGATTCCCCGGTCCCTGGCCATCTGGCACAGGGCAGCGGCAAGACCGCCGCCGGCACTTTCCCCGCCCACCAGGATGGAGGTGATGCCCAGTTCTTCCCGGTTCTCATGCATGTATCTGAGCACGGCAAAGCAGTCGTCCAGCGCGGCAGGATAGGGACTGGTCCAGGCCAGGCGGTAGCCGGGGGAAAAGATGGGTGTTCCGAAGTTCCGCAGCAGGTCCATGGCCCGGCTCATGTAGACCATTTCCTTAAGGCCGGTCATGTATCCGCCGCCGTGGATCCAGAGCACACCGGGTTTTTCATGGGTGCTGTTCTTCAGCCGGATATGAAGCACAGGAACACGCCCCACTCGGAGTTTCCGGACCAGCAGGTTCCTGGCAGGGGTCAGCTGGATATGCATACACGGGAAACCTCCCTTTCTGCAGGATTCAGGGCAGCGGGATCCTTATTCCAGTTCCAGGAGCATCTGGGACGGGTTTTCCTTTGCCTTTACGGCACTGAAGGCTTTGAGAATGGTGCCGTCCTCACCGATGAGGTAGGTGGAACGAATGAGGCTGTTAAGGGGCTTTCCATCCTTATCCCGCTTGCGGACGTCATAGGCGGTTATGACGGTAAGGTCCGGATCCGACAGCAGGGTAAAGGGAAGACCGTGGGTCTCCTGGAATTTCTTGTGGGATGCCACGCTGTCTTTGCTTACGCCCAGCACCACAGCGCCCTTCTCCCGGAACTGGGGAAACAGGTCCCGGAAACTGCAGGCCTGGCTGGTGCAGCCGCTGGTCATATCTTTGGGATAAAAGTACAGTATGACTTTCTGCCCCCTGTAGTCTGAAAGGGCATGCATAACGCCGTCCTGGTCTGCAAGGGTAAAATCCGGGGCTTCTGTTCCGATGGTCAGCATAATGATTCCTCCCTGTTGTTTTGCTTTGTCTCAGTTGTGTCCCTTCCCTGTGCGTTTTCCTGCCCGGAAGGCATGGGGCGAAAGACCCGTGCGCTTGCGGAACCAGCGGCAGAAGTAGTTGTCCGTGGCAAAGCCCATGACCTTTGAGATCTCAAGAACCGTCATATGGCTGTTTCTGAGCAGGTCCTCCGCTTTTTCCTGCCTGGCCTGGTTGATGAAATCACTCAGGGTGGAGCCTGTGGTTTCCTTGTAGATTCTGGAGAGATACACCGGATGGAAATGGCATACATCCGCCAGCTGATTCAGGGACAGGTCTCCGTCAAGATGCGAGGTGATATACGCGTGGAGCTCCTGAAGCCAGGTGGCAGGCGGGGCGTCCCCGGTGCCTTCCTGGGATGCCTCATCTTCCGGACTGCCCAGGCCCTTTAAGGCCCGCCGGATGGTCTCTGTGAGGACGTCATCCCCTTCCCCCTTGAGCACATAGGCAAAGGCGTGCTGGTCAAGGGCCGTCCTGGCGTAGGAAAAGTCTGAGTAGCCTGTCAGGTAAATCACCTGGCAGGAAGGCTGCAGGCGGCTCAGGGCAGCATGCAGCTCAAGCCCCGTGCCCTCCGGCATGCTGATGTCCGTAAGCAGGATATCCACAGGGGAGGAGACGGCAAAGGAAAGGGCCTCTTTGGCGGAATAGGTGCAGAAGACCTTAAGCTCCCGGGAAAAGGCATCTGAGAGCATGGCACAGAGCCCGTCTGCGATGAGTTTTTCGTCATCCACAATCAGCAGGGTTTTCAATCTGCGCGTGCCTCCTTCTCAAGTCCGCGCCGCCGGAAGGTCAGAATCGTGGTCAGACCGCCGTCCACACACGCAAGCTGCAGTTCATGGCCGCTGCCCTCATACAGCTGCAGGCGGCGGTACAGATTCTTGAGCGCACTGCTTTCGGTGCTTGCCGGGTCCGTAACACGCTTCCAGAGCTCAAGAACCTTTTCATCGTCCATTCTGCCGCTGTTGTCTGCCACGATGACCTGAAACGAATCGGGATCCACATGGTATTTCAGTGTCACAAGCCCGTCTTTTAACCGGTCCTTGACGCCGTGCTGGAAGGCATTTTCTACAATGGGCTGAATGATCAGGGAGGGAATGCGCTCCTGGGCGATCTCATCCGGCAGGGGCTGCACCAGAATCCGCACCCGGGGCTCAAAGCGCACCCGCTGGATCTCCAGGTAGTTGGTCACGTGGTTGATCTCATCTTTCAGCAGCACAATCTGTTCCGGCATTTTCGTGATGTAGCGGTAGTAGTTGCTCAGGTTCAGGGCGATGCCGGCAATGCTTTTATTGCCCTCAGCCTGGGCAATCCGGTAGATCAGGTACAGGGAATTATACAGAAAATGGGGATCAATCTGCATCTGCAGCTGCTTGAGTTCGGCCTTCTGGGCCCTGTACTGTTCCTCATAGACCTTGCCGGCCAGGGTCTCAATATGCTCCACCATGTCATTGAACTGGGCATAGATATCGTCGTAGTCCGTGCCGGTGGTGGCGGGAATCCGGTACCTGCCGTCCTTCCCGGCACGGCGCATGGTGTCGAAGATGTCGTTGATGGGCCGCATGATGTAGATTCTGTAATAGAGAAATACAGCCACCAGCAGGATCAGGGCAAGCAGGGTGATCAGCCAGAGAAACCAGCGGTAGGCGGCAAAGGGCGCCATCTGTTCATCCACCAGGGCTCTGCTTGAAAGGGTCAGGGAGCCCCATTTCAGGGCTGAGAGGGCAGAAAAAACAGCAGGCTCCCGTCTACTTTCCGAAAGAAGGCTTTCGTCCCCGGCGGAGAGCATGTGGTCATCCCAGGTCAGGGCAAACACATCGCAGGGTTCGCCCAGCAGGCTTTCCATGCGGCTTTTAAGGGCCTGGGGAGAAATGGAGATGGCGATGAGAAACAGGGGCTTGTCCAAGTCATAGCGGGGCAGCAGCATCCACATCTGATCGTTCCAGACGCGCATCTTGACTCTGTTTCTCTCGCAGAGGGAAATCAGCGCTTCCCACATGGCGGGATCCAGATCGTTGTAAAGCGCCTGGTCGGAGATGACGGTATGCATCTGGTCGGGCAGCATGATCTGGACGCTTTCGGCCAGGGTGGTGGAACGCTTGATCATGTATTCCTGTGACGCCAGGCCCTTTATGGCCACCATGCGCTGGTAATCGTCCATGACAGGGTAGGAAAAGGCATACCGGAGCAGCTGGCTGTTGGACATGAGTTCCAGCATGAAGAAATTCAGGCGGTCAAACTCCTGGTCCAGCTGGTCCGCCACATAGTCACACCGTGCCTGCAGTGACGCCTGCAGGTCATCCCGTGTGTTTTTAAGCCCGGCGGAAATGGCGGTCAGACCGATGAGATAAAAAAGCAGCACAGCGCCGCAGGCTATGAGGATCAGACGGATGAAAACGGATTTTTTCAGGCTCAGTGTGTTTTTCTGTCTCCGCTTCAATAAAATAACCCCCTTCATGCAGGGACCGGGGTGTTTCATCCGGTCAAGTGTACTACATGAAGGGGGTTTAAGCAAATCGTTTCAGCCTTTGACAGAGCCCAGCACCATGCCTTTTACGAAATAGCGCTGCAGGAAGGGGTATACCAGAAGAATGGGCAGGGAGGCCAGGAAGATCTGGGCGCACTTGACGGTTTTGTCAGAAACCAGCGCCAGTGCCTGCCAGTCGTTGGCACCCATATTGGTCAGCTTCATGTCGATGACAATGGTGCGCAGATAGCTCTGCAGGGGATACTGGTCCGGGTTCTTCATATAAAGAATCCCGTTGAACCATTCGTTCCAGTGATACACCGTGGAAAGCAGGGCCACGGTGGCAAGAGCCGCCAGAGAGGTGGGGACATAGATCTGCCACATGATCCGCCACTGGCTTGCGCCGTCAATGATGGCGGCTTCCTCCAGTTCCCTGGGGGTCTGGCGGAAGAAGTTCAGCAGCAGGATGATGTTGTATACGGGTACGGCTCCCGGAATCACCAGGGCCCAGAAGGTACCCATAAGGCCTGTCTGCCGGATGACCATGTAAAGGGGGATCAGACCGCCGGAAACCAGCATGGTCAGGAAGAAGTACCAGGTATACACGGTACGGTAGCGGAACTGATCCTTCTCCTTGCTCAGGGGATAGGCGCACACGATGCAGAAGACCATGTTCAGGCCAACGCCCACCACCACGCGCTCCACGGATACCAGCATGGAATGCCAGAAGGCGGCGCGCCTTGCCACGTATGCGTAGGATTCCAGGGTGAAGTTCACGGGCCAGAGTACCACCAGACCGCCCGTGGCTGCTGCGGAATCCGACAGGGAAATGGCGAAAATGTGGATGAGAGGGACCAGACAGCTCAGGGCCAGGAAACCGATGAACAGATAATTCAGCACGACGAACAGTCTGCTGGACCAGTGCTTGGATTCAACCATGCCGCCACCTCCTCAGAAAATGCGGTAATCCGCAAAGCGGTACGCGCAGTAGTAACTGGTCGAAATGAACAGGGTGGATACCACGGACTTGAACATGCCCATGGCCGTGGCCACACCGAACTGGGCGTCTATGAGACCAATGCGGTAGATGAAGGTATCCAGGATATCGCCCGTGGCGTACACCTGCTTGCTGTAGAGGTTGAACACCTGGTCAAAACCGGCATTGAGCACATTGCCCAGGGACAGAACCATCATCAGCACGATGATCATGCGCATGTTGGGCAGCGTCACATAGAGCATTCTCTGGAAGCGGTTGGCCCCGTCGATGGTGGCTGCCTCATACTGATTGGGGTCGATGTTGGTGATGGCAGCCAGATACACGATGGTATTGAAGCCGAATTCCTTCCATACATCGGTGAAAATCAGGGTAAAGCGGAAATGATCATTGCTTCCCAGGAAGAAAATGGGTTCCACGCCAAACAGGCCCAGCAGCCGGTTGACGATGCCCCCTGACGGGGACAGGATATCGATGAGAATGCCGCCCATGATGATCCAGCTGAGAAAGTGGGGGAGGTAGATCAGCGTCTGGGCTGTCCGCCGGAAGGCTGTGGACCGGATCTCATTGAGCAGGATGGACACGGTGATGGGAATAATCAGATGCAGGATGATCTTCCAGAAAGCGATGATGATGGTATTCTGCAGGGCAGAAATGGCACCGGGCAGGTGATACAGATAGATGAAGTTGTCCCAGCCCACCCATTTCTGGTTGCCGAACAGTCCCTTGGCCGGGACAAATTTCTGAAACGCGATGATCAGCCCGCCCAGGGGAATGTACATATAGATGAAAACCAGAACCACCGCCGGAAGCAGCATCAGGTGAAAGGGCAGTTCCCTCCTGGACCATCCCTTCTTCGGGCGGGGTGTTGCAACGAAATTCTCTTTTCGCATACCAGGCTCCCTCTTCCAGGCACAATGATGAGATACGGTCATGTGAGTAAGAAAACACGGGGGACTGGTGACAAGCACCAGTCCCCGACGAACGCGTTTTTACTTACTTTACGGACTCGTACCATTCGTTCACTTCTTCGGTGATGTCCTTGCCGCCCAGGGTATTGAAGTCTTCCACAAACTTGTCAAATGCTTCAATGCCGGATTCGCCAAGAATGATCTTGGTGAACACTTCGTCCTGAAGATCCTCCAGGGTGGACATACGGCTGGTCATGGTCTCGGTGGGAGCGCCCACAAAGAGGTTGTCCTGGAGCATGCCCTTGTTCTGATAGTCGATCAGGACACCGTAGGCACCTTCGGCACCGTAGATGCGTTCCCAGCCCCACAGGGCGAAGCCTTCCTCGGAACCGGATTCAAAGGCCTTGAGCTTCTGCAGAATGCTGTAGGCTTCGCCGGTTACCTTGCTCTCGTCGCCGTCCTTGCGGTACTGTTCCAGAGCCATGAAAGCATCGTTGTTCTTGTTGGGGTTGGTGGGGACCACAGGGCTCAGCTTCCAGATGGATTCAGAATCCAGGGGAGCATAGTACACACCGTTTTCGTTGTTGGGGCCCCAGTTCTTGTCGATGAAGACATTGAACATCTTCACAACGGCTTCGGGATGTTCCACATCCTTGCGGACCACTGTCCAGCTCAGGGTGCCCACGTCAGTCTGGGCCTTCAGGGGCTTGTCGGTAGCGGGAACGATGGAAACAGCACGCCACTGGGCATCCTTGTCCAGGTTCACGCAGCTCTGAAGAGGATAAATGGAGTTCCACTGTGCGCCGTAGAAGAGACCGCACTTGCCGGCCGTGGTGGCTTCAGCAACCTTGCCGCCGTCTTTTACGCCGAACTCGGGATCGATCAGGCCCTTCTGATACATTTCATTCAGGGTCTGCAGGGCGTCACGGGTGCCGGGCAGGGTGGAGCCGTATACCAGTTTGCCGTTCTCATCTTCCACCCAGATGCCGGGATAGGAATCGAAACCGTTGAAGAAGCCGCGGAGGCTGAACAGCTGGCCCCAGAGGTCCTTGGCGATGGCGATGCCCACGGTATCGTCCACGCCGTTGCCGTCAAAGTCAGCCTTGCAGAAGGCTTCTGCAGTGGCGATCACTTCGTCCATGGTGGTGGGGATCGGGAGTCCCAGCTTTTCCAGCCAGTCGGTGCGGACCCACAGCAGGTCAGCGATCATCAGGGTGCTGTCCACATTGGGCAGACCGTAGAGATGGCCGTTGACGGTGGCGGCATCAAAAGGAGAATGTCCGGTATCCAGCAGGATCTTCTTGGTGAAGTCGGAAGCATATGCCTCATAGATGTCTTCCAGGGGCATGATCAGATCTGCTTCCGCCAGCTGCTTGAGCTGCAGGGTGTTGACGTTGACGAACTCAGGAATGTCGCCGACACCCAGAGCAATGTTCAGCTTCTGATCATACTCATCGCCGCCTTTGACGATCCAGTCATAATCCACAATGATGTTCAGGGTGTCCCGGTACAGATCGCACCAGAGGTTGTCGGTCATGGTCTTGTCAGGATGCTGAGAGAAATAGTTTGCATCCAGCGTGTCATCCGTGCTGCGGACGAAGTGAACGGTGACAGGCTCATCGTATTTTCCGAAGGGATCTTCTGCAAATGCGCAGGAGACCAGGCTCAGGACCAGCACAAGTGCCAGAAGTGATGACAGTTTCCTCATATTTGATTTTCCTCCTTGTTGAGCACCGGAGTGCTCTTGTTGAAACTATTATCCTTCCGGCGCTTCCGTTTTCCTATAGGAAAAATTCAACATTGATAGCACAACGTTAACTTTGTTTGTTCTGGACGTACACAGACCGGATTGTTCATGCGGGGCACATGATCATACAGGCAGGATGCCGCGGATGATCTGGTCTTCATCAATACTGCACTACTGTCTGTTTCACTGGACAAGCGCTGAACAGGGAAGTGGAAAAGCTGAAAACCCATGCGAAGTGCAAGGAAGGGCAGCAGCTTCCGATACGGTCAGATACTTCATCTTCTCACCTCACAGAAGATTTCGTAAAATCCATGTGAAACTGAAATCCGACATGCTTTGGGAAAACAGAAGACAGAAAATCCCGTGTATACATCCACGGAAAGGCCGCTGCAGTCTGGTTCAGCCTTTTTTAAGCCAGCTGCGGATCATGTCTTTCATCTGTTCCGGGAAATGATCATAGTGGTGCCCCTCACCGTGGAGGATCTGTAATGCTGCATTCCTGTAGCGTCCGGCAGCCTTTACGGAATCTTCACAGGGCACCACATCGTCCATATCCCCGTGGATGATGAGCACCGGGCCGGGGAAGCGGTCCACAGCGTCCTCAACATGGATGGTCTGAGCCGTGCGGATATAATTTCCGGAAAGCGTCAGATCCTTGATGACCTGAATCTCCTCCGGCACGTGCAGGGGATCGAAGGTGAATCCCAGCAGGCTCCCTTCCCTGGCGCAGCGGGGGATCATGAAGGCCGGTGCCCGCAGGATCAGGCCGGAC
>CAMOVR010000138.1 GCA_946627565.1 uncultured Clostridia bacterium | reverse complement strand
AAAAATCCGGAATGGATTTTTGATTGATTTCCGTATATACCGTGACGCCACATACGATTTTCCTGATCATTCCGATCACGAGTATATATCATCCTGTCTTCGTCTCAGATGCGGATCCCGCCTGTCTGCGCCATGCGCACGGCATACAGATTCCGCCCTGGACGGTTTTCAGCTCTTGACAGCCCCGGCTGTTAGTCCGGAGATGATGTATTTCTGGCAGAAGCAGTACATCACCAGCACCGGAACCAGGGAGAGCAGATAGGCCGTAAAGGCCATGGTGTAGTTGAAGGAATATTCCGTCTTGAAGTTATACTGGAACAGGGGCAGGGCATATGCCTTGTCGGTGTTGGCGGACAGGGCCAGCATGCCGGGATTGACCCGCTCCAGCCATTCCTGGCCTTCCAGGCACTCAATGTAGCCGTTTGCCACCTTGGTCTTGAACTGCATCTGGGTGGGATAGTCCGTGAAGATGGGCGGAATATCGCCGGTGGAGATGCGCTGCTGCAGAACCGTGCCTGCATCCGGCACGGTGTTGAGCTGGATGACCAGATCCGGATTCTCTTCCTGGAATTTGGCGATGGCTTCCGCATAGGCGCGCTGGGGTGCCTCTTCCATTTTCTGCTGGAAGAATTCCACCGTGGTTTCACCCAGGGCGCTTACACAGGTGCTCAACAGCAAAGGGCCAGAAGGTACGCAAAAATCTTCTTCATGCTTGGTTCCCCCTTATTGAAATATGGACTTGTGCACGTTTCTCTGTGCTGTTGGAAGCAACTTACATGGCATGAACCATAAATTGTACGAAGAACCTGACATGTTTTACAGGCGATTTATGACTGTTTCTCCTTTTCACGCCGGTACTGACTCGGGGTCACGCCATATGCCCTGCGGAAGAGGGCAATAAACTGGGAGGCATCCGAGTACCCGCAGTTGCTGCCTATGGATATGATGCTCTGGGACGGGAAGTCATCCAGCATGGTCCGGGCCTTTTCCAAACGGTAGCGGGTCAGATAGTCCCTGAAGCTTATGCCTTCCTTCTGTCGGAAGACCCGGCTGATATACGACACATTCATGTACAGCTGGTTTTCCGCCAGTTCATGGAAGGAAATATTCTGGTCGTAGTGTTCCGCCACATAGGACTTCAAAAACTGCACGGCTTCATCTGAGGAGCCCGGGGGCCTTTTCTGCAGGGCAATGGCAAGGCGCACAGCGTCCTCCAGACGTTCCTGCACATCCGCAAGGCTTTCCATGTCCTCCAGGTCCAGATCCAGGTTCAGCACTTCCTCCTGCGCCCGGGCGGAGCACGCCGTCAGCATGCAGTGGTTGATCCTTGCGCACAGCCGCATCACCGCATCCTGAAGGGCGTAGGGGGAAACCGTCTCCCTGCGGCAGGAGCGGATCACGCCCTCCACCGTGTCCATGGCAGCCTTTCCGTTATCCTTCAGCATGCCGGCAAAGCGTTCCTCCTCCGACTGGGAGAGCAATGACCGGTACGGCAGGGCCTGGATTTCTTCATAGCGGTACAGTTTTCTCTGGTCAAGCAGGCGCATGAGAAGGGCAAACTGGGCCTGAACATACGCTTCATGCAGATGGTCCCAGGAAAGAACCGCGCTGCAGGAAATCCTTGTGTCCCCTCTGACCTTAAGGAGCGTCTGCACCAGGTTATCAGCGCGCGTTTCTGCCTTATCCCCCGTATCCTCAATGGGAAGCAGCACCGCCAGGTTCCGCCCGGCTTCCAAGACACACACATCCTCCGGCAGGGCCGGCAGCTGTCCGGGCACGGGACGCACAAGGAAACACATGACCCTGCCCTCCGGCATATCCTCCGGCGGCAGTTTCCCCTTGCCTTCGGTGAGGATACCGGACAGCAGCCGTTTTTTCCGGTCCTTTTCCAGGCGTTCCTCCCGCTTCCTGCGCATATCCTGTATGCCGGATACGGCACGGTTCACTGCGCTTTCCAGGTCCCCCGGTGAAACGGGCTTGAGCAGGTAATCCCTGACCCCGTGGCGTATGGCACTCCTGGCGTACTCAAAATCCCCGTAGCCTGTGAGGATAATCATGTAGCTTTCCGGATAGAGCCTGGAGACCTGGGCTGCCACGTCAAGTCCGTTCATCTCGGGCATGCGGATATCCAGGAAGAGGATATCGCATGCCTCCTCTTCCATTCCCTCCAGGGCCACCAGGCCGTTTTCACATTCCACGATTTCATCCTGCGGAAGAAGGCCGGCCAGTTTCTGTTTCAGCGCCTTGCGGGCATAGTATTCATCCTCGGCAATGAGTATACGCATGGATTGTTCCCTCCTGCCGGAATTTATCTGTCTTTTTCATCGGTCCTGTACTTTCAGAAAATATGCCTGAGCTCATCCATAAGGGCGTCCATATCCCCGTCAAGGACATAGGACCGGACAGCCAGTTCAAAGGCCAGGGCCGTTTCATAGGAAAAGCGGCTCTTGATCCATTCCGCCTGCCGGTACTCCGACATGTGCTGCTCCATGGCCCGGCTCACCGGGTTTTCCTGTCTGGCATCCGTGATGCAGGATGGCTCCATGTCCAGGTCCGTATACACGGATGCTGCTTCCTGCCCTGTCAGAAAGTCAATGAACAGGAGCGCTTCCTCCGTATGCTGACATGCCGCACTGATGCATATGGCCGTATCCACGCTCCACAGAAGAACCCGGTCCTCCCGGGTGTACCCCGGGAAGGGGAATACCCCGATTTCAAAGTCTGCATCCCCCCGCACCAGATCTCCCAGCACATAGCTGCCCGCATAGTACATGGCCGCCTTTCCCCCCAGAAAATACCGGTTCGCCTGGGCAGGATACAGCGCCAGGGGCTGGTCAAAGGATGTGAAGCGGTGCAGTACCCGGAAGGCATCCGTCAGTTCCTTTTCTTCCGCCTCATTCAGTGTCCCCCGCCCCGCATGTTCCAGCAGGTCCAGATAATCCGGGCACAGTGCCGCCAGGACACCCTGGGCTGCATGGGCGATCTTGCCGTCCCGGCGCGTAAAGACGCAGGGGGTGATGCCCTTCTCTTCCAGGATTTCGCAGATATCGAAAAGCTCCTCCACGGTTTCCGGCACGGAAAGATGCAGAGTGGCAAACAGATCCTTATTGTAAAAAACCTCCACGCAGTTGCAGTTGATGGGCAGTGCGTAGATTTCACCGTCCGCCGAGCGGGCCATCTCCAGGGGCGCCCTGTTAATACGGCTTAAAAAGGGCTGATCCGTCAGCGGCAGCAGGGAACCCCGCTCCACCGCCTTCAGATAGGAAAGCTGGGTGGGCCAGTAGGTGAAGATGGACGGCAGGTCATCTCGCTGCATGCGGGCCAGAAGCAGTTCCTGTGCGCCGGCAACGTTCTGCTGACTGACCCTGATATGGGGATATGCCTCATGGAAGGCAGAAATCACGGAGTCAAAACCCGCAAGGGCCTCCTCCCGCATCTGAAAAAAGTCCAGTTCCACCATCTCCGGGACTGCCGCTTCTTCCGAATCCCTGCGCCAGCCTTCCCGGATGAACACAAGGGAAGATGCAACAAAGAGAATACACAGCGTCAGCAGAATGACAGGCAATACGAAATAACGAAGGCGCTTTATCATCAGCTCACCCCGGAAAATCAGGTTTATGTGAGTGTACATGCGGCCCCGGCGGTTTACAATATAGTTTTCTTGACTTGCTTCTATGCCGAAAATGACTGTTTTGTTTCTCCCCTGTACCCATTCTTGTCATGCCCGGACGCTTTCGTCTATACTGCACATACATGCCGGATAGCATAACAGATACCAAGGAGGAATAAAGAAAATGAATAAGCGTGAACGCGTTCTGACCGTGCTGGAAGGCGGCACACCTGACCGTGTGCCGGGTTCCTTCTGGTTCCATTTCAGCGGGGAAGACACCGAAGGCACCCGCTGCATCGCTGCACACCTTGCCTATTACCGGGACTGTGACCTGGATTTTATCAAGATCATGTCAGACGGGCTGAACTATCCCCTCCGCGTCCGCATTGCCCGGCCGGAAGACTGGTACAATGTAAAGCCCCTTGACCGGAACGATCCCTTTTTCACCGGCACCCTGGACAGGTGCACCCGTTTAAACGACGCCCTTCAGGGGGAATGCTGCACCTTCTACAACATGTTTTCCCCCTTCAACATCATAAGGGAGCGGGATATTTTTGCGCCGGAGGCCCTGCAGGGCTCCAATGACGCCACGGTCATGGCGCACCTGAAGGAAAACGAAGGCGCCGTCCGGCATGCCATGGACGTCATAGCAGATGACCTGGCCTGGCTGTGCGAGAACATCCTTGAGAAAACCGGCGTGGAAGGCATCTACCAGTCCGTGCAGGGCGCGGAAGTGGGAAGGATGACCCGCAGCGAGTACCGGCGCATTGTGGCCCCCTCCGAGCTTAAGATCATTGAGCGCTCCAACGCGGTCAGGGACCACAACATCCTGCACATGTGTTCCTGGGCGGGCAACCGGAACCACCTGCTGTACTGGAAGGACTATCCGGTGCGGGTGAAGAACTGGGGCATAGGCATTGAAGGGCTCTCCCTGACCCAGGCGGAAGGCTTCTTCCCCGAGGGCACGGTTCTTCTGGGCGGCCTTGACAACCGCAGAACCCATCCCCTGTATGCGGGCAGCGTGGAAGAGATTCAGGCCTGCGTGCGCGCATGCGTCAGGGAAATGGAAGGCAGACCCTTTATTCTCGGCGCTGACTGCACCGTGCCCGGGGATATTGACCGCAGCCATATCCGAGCGGCCCTGGAGGCTCTCAGAACCTGAAACCGGCCTGCTGCCGCTGCATAAGAAGGGAGGAAGGCATGTCCCGTCATTTAACCCGTTTTCTCTCCATACGGCATCTTCTTTTGAGCACGTTTATTCTGCTGATCCTTCTTCCCTATTTTCTCACAGGGATTTACTATACCGCTTCCATGGCCAGCCAGCTGAGATATGAAAAGGAACAGGACATGGAGCATAACGCGGACCACGTGCTGGTCTGCCTCACAAACATGATGCAGGAGACGGAGCGCATCTCCTATCTCCCCGTGGTGGACCATGACCTTTCCAGGATTCTCAGGACACGGCATGAAACCTATGACAATGCCTATTATACCGACGAGATCCGCATGGAAAGCGCCATCAAGGATGCCACCAGCGTCAACGCCAACATTCTCTCGGTGATTTTCTACTCATCCTACGGGAATGTGTACCAGGTCAACCACCTCTCCTCCGCTCCCGTCCCGGAGGGAGAGGACTGGCTTGAGCAGTCCCTTTCCGCCCCGGACAGATGCTATGTGGGGCCTGTTCAGACCAACGGCGTATCCATGCGGGTTCTTCCGGTGGTCTATGCCCTGTACGATTCCCTGGACAACAACTGCATCGGGTATGCCCGCATTGACTATAACCTGGACCAGCTGCTGCGAAGCTGTCTGGACAGCATCAGCCCAAATGCCTCCCTGGCGGTGTACCAGAACGGCACCCTCCTGTATGACAGCGGCAGCCTTGCCGGCCGGGAAGCTGCATCCTCCGGACAGAGCACACGACAGTGGCAGGCCAGGCAGATCCGTCTGGGAGACACCCAGTGCACAGCCTGCCTGCTTGAGCATGAGAAAACCGGCCTTCAGGCACTTCTCTATATATCCTCGGATGTTCTCTCCAGCCCTGCCATGCAGCGTCTGTTTCTGTACCTGCTCTTTCTTGCCCTCTTTCTCCTGGGGGACCTGATTATCTCCGCCGTTGTCATTGGTCGCATCGGCAGAAGCATCCAGGATCTGGCCCAGGCCATGGACAGCGCCAAGCACGGGGAGAGAAAGCGCCTTGAGATTGCCGGCAGTGTGGTGATTCAGACAGAACTGGATACCTTAAGACAGAGCTACAACGCCATGATCAGCCGCCTGACGGAGAGCGCGGAGCGTGAGGCTGCCGCCATACTGGAACAGAAGAACACCCAAATACGGGTGCTGGAAAGCCAGATCAACCCCCATTTTCTCTACAATACCCTGAACCTCATTGCTTCCCTGGCGGAACTGGAGCACCAGACGGCCATCCAGACCGTTGCCGTGGACATGGCCCGGGTTTTCCGCTACGCCATCCGCGGCAGCAGCATGGTCACCCTGGAAGAAGAGCTGCGGGAAACCGAAGCCTATACGGAAATCGTCCGTCTCCGTTTCCCGGAAAGACTGACCATAGAGGTGCACGCGGATCCGGATACCATAAGCTGCATGGTCCCCAAACTGCTTCTCCAGCCCCTTCTGGAAAACTCGGTCAAGTATGGCATGGAGAGCAGCGTAAACCTGCTGCACGTCATCATCCGCATCTCCCGGATGGCCGGGGATGTGCTGATCCGCGTCCAGGATGACGGTCCCGGCATCCGAAGGGACAGACTCTCCGGCCTGCGCAGCCGGCTGCGGGACTATGTGCCGGGGATGAGCCAGGGGGACGGGACATCCATAGGGCTTCTCAATGTGCATGCCCGGGTCCGGGCCAGATTCGGCTCCCCCTACGGCGTCATGATCGAGGATGTCCCCTCGGGCTGCGCGGTTTCCATTCTGCTGCCCTGGACGCTTCAGCAGGACCTCTCTTCAGAAAGCCCGGTGTCTCCCTCCTGACCCGGAGCCTGCCGTGTCCCATCTTTCCCGTGAAGTGACAGCATCCGGCCCTGCGGTGAAGGTGCATACCGCTTTGTCCGTTCTGAAGAAAGCCTGCAAATGCATACAGCATTCCCGAAAGGAGCAGCTGCCATATGAAATACAGTATTGACACATACCGCCTTTACCTGAAGGAAAAGCAGTTTCACTATTCCATGCGGCTGCGCGTGAAGATGAAGGAAACGGTGGATCCCGTGATCCTCCGGAAATCTGTGAACGAAGCCATAAACTAAAAAAGCTACCCATTCTTCAAGCATTCTATGGACACAAGCAAAGTGGGCAGTCCTTTTTCCATCTGGCTTTGAGCTGTACTGCACTTCCACACTTACTCCGGCTTTAAACTCCACCCTGATTTTCTCCCCTATGACAATCCTTTCTGTGAGCCTTGTCGCATCATCCTCATTGTACTTTGTCGCCGCGCCGGGCGCATAGTCTCTTCCTGCCAGGCGAAAAGCCTCCGTCCAAAATACTGTTCAGTCTAATTTCAGCCTGCATTTCTCCGCACTGCAGACTCTTTTTATGTCTTTTGACTCTTTCCCTCTCTGCCTGTTTCATAAAGAAAGGCGAAGACTTCATATGCAGATCCCGTCGTGCACTGTGCTTGCTTATCCCCCGGAAGAGACGTACAATCCTTTCACACAGCACACAGAAAGGCGGTAAGAGCGATGGGAATACAGACTGAAAAAGAGCGGATGGAAGCCAGAATTGCCGGCGAAAAGGCTCTGAACAGTCTCCTCCAGGCGCAGGAGCGTCTGCGCAGCGCCAGGAACTGGGGTATCTATGACATCCTGAGGGGCAAATTTCTCTCCTCCCTCATCAAACAAAAACGCATCAGGGAAACACAGATGTACATTTCCCAGGCACGAGAGGACCTGAGGGCCTTTGGCAGGGAACTCAGGGATCTGAAGGACCTGGACATGCAGCTGGAAACCAGAGATCTGCTGGGGTTTGCCGACCTGTTTTTCGACGGTTTCCTGGCAGATGTCCTTATGCAGAAGCGCATTCAGGACGCTCTTACGGACCTGAACCGTGCCACAGAGAAGGTAAGGAGCATTCTCAGAAGGCTCTCCTGAATCTCTGAAACAAATACAGATCAAGCACAGAAATGGAAGATAAGCACACATGCCAGAAAAACGCAGCATACCGGAACAGATCGAGATACAGGGAGCCCGGGTCCACAATCTGAAAAACATTGACGTAAACGTTCCCCTGCACCGGATCGTCGGCATCGCCGGGGTATCCGGATCCGGGAAGTCCTCCCTGGCCCTGGGCGTCCTGTACGCCGAAGGATCCAGGCGCTACCTGGAATCCCTTTCCACCTATACCCGCAGAAGAATGACACAGGCCGCCAAAGCCCAGGTGGACGATGTACGCTATGTGCCCGCCGCCCTGGCCCTGCACCAGAGGCCCGGTGTTCCCGGCATCCGCAGCACCTTTGGCACCTCCACCGAACTTTTAAACAGCCTCAGACTCATGTTTTCCCGTTTGTCCGTGTACAGATGTCCAAACGGCCATGATGTGCCCCCCACACTGGACTTTGCCGCGGAAAAGGAAGTGCACTGCCCCGTTTGCGGGGAAGTGGTCCCGGTGATCGGGGCAGAGGAGCTGGCCTTCAACTCCTCCGGCGCCTGTCCCACCTGCGGCGGCACTGGAACGGTTCGTACCGTGGACCGTTCTACCCTGGTACCGGATGAATCCCTGACCATAGACGGAGGCGCGGTGGCCCCCTGGAACAGCCTGATGTGGTCCCTTATGACCGATGTCTGCAGGGCCATGGGTGTCAGGACGGATATTCCCTTCCGGGATCTGACAGACGAAGAAAAAGCCATCGTCTACGACGGTCCCATGGAGAAAAGGCATATCTTCTACAAGCCGAAAAAAGATACCCAGAACATCGCCGGCGGCGAGATGGACTTCACCTATTACAGTGCCACCGCCACCGTGCTCAATGCCCTGAACAAGGTGAAGGATGAGAAGGGCATGAAGCGGGTGGAAAAGTTCCTGAAGGAGGATGTGTGCCCGGACTGCCAGGGCACCCGGCTCTCCCCCAGGGCCCGTTCCCTGCGCCTCAGAGGGCAGTCCCTGGATGAGGTGTGCACGATGCAGCTGTCGGACCTGGTTGAATGGGTTAACGGCGTTCCCGACTCTCTTCCGCCGGACATGCGGCCCATGGCCCTCAGCATCTGCGAATCCTTCCAGCACACAGCCCGCCGCCTTATGGATCTGGGTCTTTCCTATCTTTCCCTGGACAGGGCTTCCTCCACCCTCTCCACCGGTGAGCGCCAGCGCACCCAGCTGGCCCGGGCCGTGCGCAACCGCACCACAGGGGTCCTGTATGTACTGGATGAGCCGTCCATAGGGCTTCATCCCTCCAACCTGGAAGGCCTCACCGGGGTCATGGACGACCTGGTGGCGGACGGCAATTCCATCGTGCTGGTGGACCACGACACCCAGGTGCTGGCCCATGCGGACTGGCTCATCGAACTGGGGCCTGAGGCCGGTGCCGGAGGCGGGCGCATCATTGCCCAGGGAACCGTGGAAAACGTGGCAGCAGACCCTGCCTCCAGGATCGGGCCCTTTCTTGCCCCGGATGCAGACAGACCCATGCGCGAGAGGGCAGAGGCATCCCGCCTGTTTGACCTGGGAGCCATATGCATGGAAACCGGTGCCATCCATACCGTGAAGCCCCTGTCCGTCCGCATCCCGAAGGGCAGGCTCACCGTGGTCACCGGCGTATCCGGCAGCGGAAAAACCACCATGGTGCTGGAAAGCCTGGTGCCTGCCCTGGAAACCCTCTCCGGCGGGAAAAAGCTGCCGGAGCATGTCCTGTCCATTCAGGCTGAGGGCATATCCCAGGTCAAGCTGATCGACGCCACCCCCATCGGCATCAACGTGCGCTCCACCGTGGCCACCTATGCCAATGTGCACGATGAGCTCCGGAAGGTCTATGCCAGGACAAAGGATGCCCGGGAAATGGGATACAGTGCCGGGGATTTCAGTTACAACACCGGAAAACTCCGCTGCCCTGTGTGCGACGGAACAGGATCCATAAGCCTGGATGTACAGTTCCTGCCGGATGTGGACATTCCCTGCCCTGACTGCGGCGGCTCCCGCTATGCCAGGGAAGCCGGCCGGATCCGGCGCTTCCGGAAGGACGGCAGCGGCATCTCCCTCCCCCGCCTCATGGCCCTCAGTGTGGACGAAGCCCTGGAAGCCTGCAGTGACCTGAAGGTGGTTTCCGGCCGTCTTCAGGTTCTGCACGACCTGGGCCTGGGGTACCTTACGCTGGGCGAGGAAACGCCCTCCCTCTCCGGCGGCGAGGCCCAGCGCCTGAAGCTGGCCAGTGAGATGGGCAGGGGCCAGTCGGATACCGTCTTTGTTTTTGATGAACCCACCATAGGCCTGCATCCCCTGGATGTCCGGACCCTGTTACATGTCTTCCAGCACCTGATCAGCCTTGGCGCCACGGTTGTGGTGATCGAGCATGACCTGGACGTGATCCGCAGCGCGGATTACATTCTGGATATGGGGCCGGGCGGAGGCAGTCAGGGCGGCCGGATCGTGGCAGTGGGCACCCCGGAGGAGATAAGGGACAATCCTGCCAGCATAACGGGCCGGTATCTCGGATAAACCATCCCTGGAAACAGCTGTACAGACGGGTTTCTGCGTTCTGCAGAAGCCCGTCTGTCTGTATGCTCCTGCAGGATATCAGGTTCTTAGGGATACATGCGATCCGGATTATTCCCGTCTGTCTGTACGGATGTCTGTCTTCTGAACCGGGAAGAGGGGGAAAACGCATCCGTGAAGCCTGTGTTCCGCTGTCAGCCCGGAGATGGAGCGTGGAAGGGCAGCATCCGGTACGGATGGATCCGGCGGGGCATGACTGCCG
>CAMOVR010000137.1 GCA_946627565.1 uncultured Clostridia bacterium | reverse complement strand
TAGCATGCGAATGAGATGAACACGGTACGGTGTGAACGAATGTGAACCTGGTTCAGACTGTGTCCATTTTGGGGCTTGGGTGTGTGTACTTCAAAAACATCAAAGTTTTGGACACTTAGGATAGATGAGGAGGTTTCCCAGTGAAAACCTGTACGTTTCAGTTTCCCTCCGCCACCGGGGTCTGTGAGATCCATGGCTGCATCTTTACGCCGGATACTGCGGAACCCTCCACGGTTCTTGCCATCCATCACGGCATGGCGGAACACATGGAAAGATACATTCCCTTCTGTCAGTATCTGACGGACCACGGTGTGGCGGTTTTCATGCATGACATGGCCAGCCATGGCAAGTCCGCCTGCCCGGACGGCACCAAAGGCTGGTTCGGGGAAAAGGACGGATACCTGGGCCTGGTGAAGGATTTCAGGACTGTTGCCGGCCGTGCACGGGAAATGTATCCGGATGCCCGCCATCTGGTGATGGGTCATTCCATGGGCTCCTTCATCTGCCGGATGTACCTGTCCATGTACCCGGAGGATCATCCCGACGGGGCAGTGATCATGGGGACCGGCGGACCGAACCCGGCAGCCGGCGCGGGACTCGCGGTGGCATCCCTGGTGGGGATAATTCGTGGTAAAAAGCACCAGAGCAGCTTCATCAACGAGATGGCCTTTGGCAGCTACGGCAAGCGTTTTGAGGGCCGTACCGCCTTTGACTGGCTGACCCGGGATAAGGAGATTGTGGACCGGTACGTGGCGGATCCCATGTGCGGATATCTCTTCACGGTGCAGGGCATGCATGATCTTGTTTCTGTAAACCAGGCCTGCAACACCGCTGGCTGGTTCCAGACTGTCCCAAAGGATCTGCCCATCCTGCTCATCAGCGGCGAGGAGGATCCGGTGGGAAATTACGGCAGCGGTGTCCGGGAAGTGGCAAAGGGACTCACGGATGCGGGATGCACACGGGTGAGCGTGAAACTGTATCCGGGATGCCGGCATGAAGTTTTAAATGAAACCAACCGGAAAGATGTCATGGAAGATGTGCTTGCCTGGATCATGCCTCAGGGGAAAGCATAAGGAGGGAACTGCATGGACCGCCAGTATACCACGCTTGATGAAGCGAGAAGCATCATCGATCCCCTGATTAACGCCATAGAGGATGAGGAAATCAGGAGATGCGCATATGTGCACCTCTATGGCGTGGGACTCATGGCATCCACACTGGCCTTTAAGCGGGGACATGACCGCAGGACGGCGGAACTGGCTGAAATCGCCGGCATGCTGCACGATCTTCTGTGCTATGTGGACACAGAGGAGGACACGGACGACCATGCGCACAAATGTGCTGTATACGCCCGGGAGACGGTTCTCAGCCGGATGACCGGCCTTTCCCAGGAGGAAAGGGACATGATATGCCAGGCGGTTTACAACCACAGCGACAAGCATGTCAGAGGCCACTGGTTTGATGAGATCCTGAAGGATGCGGACGTGCTGCAGCACGGCCTGCGCAATCCCATGGAAGATTACTTCTATCTCAGGCCCAGGACACAGCAGGTGCTCCAGGAACTGATAAGCGGACAGAAAGGATAAGCATATGGCCCTTTACTACGGGAGAAAAGCCATACGGAAGGCACCCGGTATTGTCATAAGGGAAGTACCCATTCCGGAGCCTGTGGTGACACAGGGCTTCGGTACCAGGGAGCAGACGGGGCAGATCTGCCGGGATGCCGGATACAGATCCGTGCTGCTTGTGACAGATGAAACCCTCTACGGTCTTGGCATGCATGAAAAGGTGGCAGCGTCCCTTGAAGCATGCGGCATTGCCTATGAGATTTTTCACGGCATCTCGGGAGAGCCGGATGCGGTTGTCATTGAAGAGGGAAGAAAGGCTGCCGTGGCATGCCGGGCAGACTGCATTGTGGCACTTGGCGGCGGGTCCGTGCTGGACAGCGGGAAGATCATAGCTGCCGGATCCCGGCATCCGGGGATGCCCATTTCAGCTTTTCTGCACAAGTTTGCCCCGGTAACGGGCGGTACCCTGCCCATGATCGGCATCCCCACCACCGCAGGCACGGGGGCGGAATGCACGGTGGGGGCTGTGGTAAAAAACAGCCATGGAGTGAAGGCTGCCACAGTGGTGGTGGGCCTTAAGGTGCCCCATGTGATCCTGGACAGTGAGCTTATCATCCATGCGCCCAAAGCCGTGACGGTCTGGTGCGCCATAGACGCCCTGAGCCACGGACTGGAGGGGCTTCTGGCGGATGTGGAGCCCGACAGCGGGGACATCTTCAAAAGCCGGGAATGTGTCCGGCTGATCTTTGAAAACCTGCCTTTGCTGCTGCGTGACCCGGAAAATGTGGAAGCCAGGCAGGCCACACTGCTGGCTGCCCACTACGGTGGAAACGCCATCAACAGGCAGCTGGCCGGGTACGTGCATGCCTTTGCCCATTCCATAGGCGCCCTGTACCACATTCCCCATGGGAAAGCCATTGCCTGGTGTCTCATGCCCATTGTGGCGTATCAGAAGGACATACGCCGTGAAGAGATGGCAGCGCTTTCAGAGCACTGCGGCTTTGCCGGCCCGGGGGACAGCCGGGAGGAAGCAGCGGATAAGTTCCTGAAGGCTCTGCAGGGGCTGCTGGATACCTGCGGTCTTGAAAAGGAATGCCGACTGCTTCAGGAAAAGGACTATGACCGGCTCACGGGGATGATTGACGCGGATTCCATCAATTACGCGCCGTCAAAGACCCTGAAGGACCAGGAAATCAGGATCCTGCTGGATCAGATCAGGAAAGGCGACAGGCAATGAGTTATACCGAAGAAACCATACATGCAATTGTAGAAAAGCAGCGTGCCTATTTCAGAAGCGGCGCCACGCTGGATGTGAAATGGCGCATTGAGCAGCTCAGAAAACTGAAAAAGGCTGTGCTGGACCATCAGGAAATGCTGGAAGACGCCCTTAAGGAGGACCTGGGCAGGAGCCGGGTGGAGGCATACCTGTGCGACATCGGCCCGATCATTGTGGAGGTCAACGAAATCATCCACGGTCTGAAAAAATGGGCCAGACCCGAACAGCACTACAGCGGCCTGATGTGTTTCCCAAGCCTCAGGACCACGGTTTACAAAATGCCCTACGGCGTCTCCCTCCTGATCTCCCCCTTCAATTTCCCCATGCTCCTGACCCTGGGTGTGCTGGCTGCCGCCATAGGCGGGGGCAACACGGCGGTTCTCAAGACCAGTTCCAAATCCGTCGCCAGCACCAGGGCCCTGAAAACCCTCATCGAAGAGACCTTCCCGGAAGAATACGTGACGCTGATCGAAGGCGGACACGATGTGGCCGACATGTGCCTGAAGGAGAGGTTTGACAAAATCTTCTACACCGGCTCCCCGGCGGTGGCCAGGCATGTGCTGACCGAGGCAGCGGATCATCTCACCTCCGTGGCGCTGGAGCTGGGCGGTGAGACAGGAAACTGGTGCGTGGTGCGCAGGGATGCGGACCTGAAGGATGCCGCCAGGAAGATCGCCTTCTTCAAGCTCTGCAATGCAGGACAGATCTGCATCAACATCAACCAGATCGCAGTGGCGGAGGAAGTGGCGGACCGGTTCCTGGAGGAACTGAAAAGGGAGTTCGTGCGGCAGATCGGGGAAAAGGCGGAGGAAAACCCGGATTACCCGAAGATGATCACCTCTGCTGCCTATGACAAGTGTGTAAGGCTCACCGAGACATACCGGGACCGGGTGGTGTTTGGCGGAACCGGGAACAAAGAAACCCGCCGGTTTTCACCCACCATTCTGTATCCCGTGGGCATGGACGAGGATATCGTGCAGCATGAACTGTTCTGTCCTCTTCTGCCTGTGGTGCCCTTCCGGGATGAGAAGGTGGGGGAAGTGATGCAGAAGATTGCCGGAAGGGAGCATCCCCTGTCCATGTACCTGTTCACCAGTGATATGAAGTGGGCGGAATCCGTCATGTCATCCCAGCAGTACGGAGGAGGCTGCATCAATGAAGTGTGCATCCACCTGATGGTCAAGGGTGTTCCCTTCAACGGCACAGGCCACTCCGGCATGGGCGCTTACCACGGGGTATGGGGATTCAGGGAGTTTACCCATCCATCCACGGTGCTGAGGGGCAGCAGGCATCTGAATATGCCCCTGCGGGAGCATCCCTATTCCGGAAAAGCGGAGAAGATCAAGATGATGCTCCTGAAATGGTTCGAGAGATAACAGAAAAGCGGACCGTGCAGGCTCAGGATCCGGAAGAAGGTCCGGCGGCATTTCAGGACATGAAGGAAAACCGTCTCCCAAAGGGAATCCTTTCATCCATTACGGGCCCCTCTGTGGAAATACGGCAAATACGGAAGAATCATAAGGCATCACAGGAAAACAGCTGCTGTCCAATATACCATTCGGTTTCCGGTCATGTATCCCGCCCGCTCGGGGCGGGATTTTCTTCTCTGCCTGATGCAGGATGCCCGATCCTGGCCTGCCGTGCTCATGCAGGGCATCCCGGATCTGCCTGCGGGGGAGTAATCCGGCAAGGCCGGATCCTGGCTGCCATGCAACATATCTGTCCGCCCCTGTACAGGTCCGGGCGGCGGGACGGCCGGGGAAGTTTCCATGAAAAGTCACATACCAGAAAAACGCATCGGGAGCGGCCTGTCCTCCGTGAGGAATTGCCTGCAGGAGGGGTACAGAATCAGATTACAGCAAGGTAGAAGGGGCCACGCAGGCAGCCTTCTGTCGTATTCTGTTTCAGGATACCGGCAGGCATATACCGGTTATGGCTTCTGCCGGGGAAACCGGAATACGGTTCAGGGTGTGAGGCCCTTTTGTTTGCCCAGGTAATGTGCGGGGAAAGGACCTGGAGACCTTCCTTAAGTACACAGCATGCACTGCCGGATGACGGTACGGGTCAGGGTCTTTTACAGTGCCGGAAACCAAAAGGACCGCTGACGGACAATCCTGCCATCTGCGGTCATGCGTTTATTCCATCTGCCCCGGCGTGGTCTCAAAGAAAAACGCGCTGATCTCCTCCGGGGAATACCGGCTGTTCCTGGCCCACCAGCGGATGGTTTCAGCAAAGTCGTTCACCATGTGATTGAGCATATAATCATACGGGACCGTTTCCGGCGTCCGTATGGATTTTGCAAAGAGCTCAGAAAGCCGGAATTAGAAGTATCCCATAAAAACCGTGTCACTGTCGCCGGATAGGATGCCCGGCAGGTATTCAATATGTTCCTTAAGATGATACAGGATATGTGTGACTCTGGCTTTTGTGTCATGTTCGCCTGAAAAGTCATGGGTCTTTTCCTTGTACAGCTCATCTGAAAAGACATGTTCGAATATCTCAGCACAGAAGGATTCAAGAAGGGCATCCTTGGTCTCAAAATGAGTGTAGAAGGTTGTCCTGCCCACATCCGCATGTCAATGATCTCCTGAACGGTGATTTTCGGATAGCTTTCTTTCTTCAGAAGCTCTGTAAAGGCCCGGAAAATGGCCTGTCTGCTTTTTCTCTGTCTGCGGTCCATGGAATCCTCCCCGAACAATTCTGTATGTTTTGTTCCATAACGAATGAATGCGGATTTCTGATTCCTGCGGGCACATCTGGGCGTCCTGTAATCTGCCTGAACACTGTGTTCGGTAATGCATCGATTATACGCCGCGCTGCGAGGCAGTCAGGGAGGAGAATCGTCTGAGAAGCTGCTTTAAAAGGGGACCGGACATGCCGGTCTGCCCGGTCACTTCTGCTGTTTCCCGTCCATCCGGCATACGATGCCCGCGTGTTCACTGTTTCCGGTGAAGTGCTCTGACGATGCGGATTTTGTCCTGCATGTGTGGAATCTGTCTTGGGCAGTTCCGGGAGAAAAACGGAATCCTGATGCATTCACACCGCAGAGGTTGCTGCATGGGTAATGACACCGGCTCTGCCGGATGGATTCCCATGACAGAACCGGATATCTTCGCGGGAAAAGTTCACCGCAGAATCTTGTCCATGGGTTTTCCCTTTGCCAGCTCATCCACCAGTTTGTCCAGCCAGCGGATCTTCTGCATCAGCGGATCTTCGATTTCTTCCACCTTCACGCCGCAGACGCTGCCCCGGATCAGACTGGCCCGGGAATTCATTGCCGGTGCGTTTTCAAAGAATTCCGCATAGGTCACATTCAGGTCAGCGGATGTCATGTCATACCCGGTGAGCCAGGCAGTCACCTGATCGACTTCCTCCCTGCTGCGGCCCTTACGCTCTGCCTTCTGTACAAGCAGGGGATAGACATCGGATACTTTCATTTCAAAAACTGTTTTCTTTGGCATGCTGTTCTCCTTTCCGATCCTTTTCAGATCTGCCCTTTCTTAGGGATAATTCCGCCGCTTCCCTGAGCCATCCCATCAGTTCCGCGTCTGCTTCTTCGGCGGACCCGATCATGACATGATGCGTCCACCGGTTCGGATACGGCTCTGTGGCCGCATCAATACGGGGGGAGCTGACACGGCAGAAGCAGGAGAAGGTCACCGTCAGGAAAGGGTCCGGGCGGTCCTTTGCAGGCCTTACAGGCGCAAAGGATACCGCTGCAAACATGTGCTTTGTGAAAAAGGAAATCTGCGTCTTTTTAACCTCGATCCGGGTGTCCGGAATGTCTTTTAGGATGCTTTCTTTCAGCTTTTCGTACAGAGGCAGCGCAGCGGGGTGCCGGTCAAAAAACATAAGTTCATCCTCAGTCATGAATGCTCACCTCTGTCTTCCGAGATCACAACATGGACAGAGTCACCGTCTCCCTTTCCGAGCTGGCTGCGGATCGCTTTCAGGATGCCGATGACATAGCAGATGCTTCCGTCCTCGTTTTTCACGCCCATATTGACGATGCTGCCATGGTACGGAATACCGTCAAACTCTGCATAAACCTTCAGTCTGCCTTTGCCGGTTTCTGCACGCAGATCCCAGGGAAAAGCGACGTATGCGCCGCCGCTTTCAGGATCTTCATGGATCCTGGCATCAAATTCGTATGTTTTCATGGTTCTGCTTTACCTCCGGTTTCTCTGCTTCAGTGACGGCTTTGTGAAAGTACCTGGTCTGCAGTCCACTTTGGCCAGGTGGCGGAGCGGATTACCGTGCGAACGGATTCCGTCTGAGACGGGGAAAATGTGCGATATGCAATGTACCTCTTTCTTTTCCGGTTCCTGCACGAAAGCTGGGGCAGGGGGATTTGTACCTTCACAGCCGCCGTGCTCATGCATCTTCATCTGACAGATCTGCACCGTGACAGTATCCGTAATACCAGCACGGATAGGGACTTAAGCACTGATCGCCCGGTTTCACCATCACTTCGTCCGGATGCTTCTGCATCCGGTTCAGATTCCAGATGTTTTCGTTAATCCAGCGGTAGTATCCTTTGGCCTGCTGCGTTATATCCACCGGAACGAAGGGATTATCTTCATCAGGTCCATGAATCACGATAAAGATACGCCCGATCTTCAACCCGCAGCGTGAGATGATGTAATACTGAAATCCCGCGTCCCGGACGAACTGCTCATGTACCTCCGGCGCGTTCTTGACCTCGTAGAAGTCATATCCCTCTTCCGTTTTGCGGAGAATATCCACGGCACAGTAGTTGTTGTAGTTGCTGAAAGCCGCTTCGCAGATGACAGGGGTGCCCAGGGCCAGGTGCTCCTGTGTCCGGGCAATCATGGCCTTCTTGTCCGGGATCTGCCTTCCGGGAAGATAAACCGTCATCTCTTCGTATGGGCCGAACATCCCCATGGCCCGGTCACCAAAATCGTTCCCGGCATCCAGGCGGGCCTGCACATCCGGAGGAATGACACGTAAGGATGGCCTGTGCTTGTCAAGCCAGAGCATCCTGCGGCACTGCATGCCGCGCATGAAGTCGGTTTTGGTGATGGCCATCTGTCAGGGCTCCTTGCAAAGGAAAATGTACGGTTCTGAAGCCGCAAAGCAGGTTTGAAGCGGGAAACGATTTCGTACCGGAAACCGGGAGAGCGCAGAATGGCAGTCTGACAGGTTTCCCTGCTTCCGGGATGCTTCTCTCACAGGCATATGCCGTGCCGTAAAGGACGGTTCACAGGTACGGAAATGCAGGGGTATGCACCAGGTACTTCATCCGCCATGCGGCTCTGCCCTGAATGGAAACCATAAAGGGGAAGGGGATAAAGCGGCAAATGCTGTGCCGGAGCATCTGTGACCCTGGATTCCGTGGGGCACGGAAGCAGAGGGAAAGCAAAGAGGCCGTGGAGACAAAAGGACAGAAACAGGACCGGAACATACCTGCTTTTGACAGGTCTTCCGGTCCTGCTGTGTACTTGTCATGGTTCAGAAGATTACATACATGGGTTTCAGGCTGTGCATCCGGATCTGTCAGGCCTGGATGTAGCGCTCGTTGAATTCCTGTATCTCCCTGGAAAACAGGCGGTTGAGAATGGGCAGTTCCTTTTCCTGCGGCCGGTCGGAATCGTACACGGCCCCGATGACCTTTCCGCGGATGACCAGCAGATCGCTTTCACTCTTCTTAGGATAGGGAAGCCTGGGATTGACGGAAAAGAGGATATGCTTCTTGTCAATCCTCTTGATGACGACGCCCTCATCGGTGTCCACCAGGACATCCTCGCCGGGATCCGCATAGGAGGTATTGATATAATAGACATACTCACCGTCGTGATAGACCGGTTCCATGCTGCTGCCGTTGACCCGGACAATGCCGTCGGCCCGGTCGCTGACGGAGGTTTTCCTTAAAATGGTACAGGACGGGGATTCATCCGGAATATCATCCCCTGTGCCTGCCTGGGCAGAAGCGGGGCGGACATAGAAGAGCTTGTAATTGTTCTTCATGTTTTCTTCCGAGCTGCCGTTTTCCGCATCGGCCATGGAGACCACAAGGTTCACCACAGCCTGCTTGCTGGCGGGGTTGAGGCAGCGGAAGTGATCCAGAACCCGGATCTCCTCAGCGCTCAGTTCCTGGCTTCCTTCCATGTTGAAGAGTTCCTGAAACTGTATATGAAGAATGGAGCAGAGCACGGGGATCATATTGTAATCCGGTTTGCTCTTGTCCGTTTCCCAGTTGATAATGGTGTTCCTGGATACATTCAGCATATCCGCCAGCTCATTCTGGGTGATTTTCATGGCCGAACGGTGAAGCTTCATCAGCCTTCCGAACTGAAGCATGCCGGAATAGTCAGTGATATCAGGCTTAACAGCAGGATTGATTTCCATGTATGTAATCTCCTTTTCAAAACCAGGTTTATATGCATCTTGCCGCAGAATACGGGCGGGGTGGAATTGTGCAAAAACTTATACCTTCATCTCTTTTTCTGAAATGAAGTTGCGGATATCTTAGCATAGTTAACTTTTGCCTGTCAATATGGGAAAGCATAGGAAACTATTGTTTTTACGGTTTTTTTCCTGTCTTTGTCTTTTCTGACCTGGGGCTGCATGAAAGGGGTGGAAGGGGAGGGTTTCTTCTGACATATGGCTGTGCACTGCATGGAAGGAAATGACAGGCAGATACCCCCTCTGCAAAGGGCTGCTTTACCGTTAATCGGGACCGGCAGACGTGGGGAAGAAGCATGACATCTGTAACTTAATCGATTAAGCACAAAAAGAAAGACAAAATTTAGAGTATGGGTTGACATGAACTTTGGGCACATCCGGATGCGCTGTCAGATCCGGTCCATCCGGAAATCCGGAGAACGGAAGAGGGGACACGGCAGGTTCGTGCCGTGTCCCTCTCAGCTTTCCCGCATCCGGGATTGTCTCAGGATTTCATGTGTATTAAGGTGCGTGGAATGCATTTTCAGAGGCAGGGAATGCGCCGTTATCCCTTATTCTTCATCCGGCAGCACGGCGCTCAGGTCCACACAGGCCCTCTTTTCGTGATCCGGGTCCAGGTAAACCGGCACCTCACCGGAGGTAAGGACGCCGGAGGGGTCAGACTTCAGAGGACGGCTTGTGAAGACATGGGTCTTCTGATTCGCCGGATCCGTCCAGGCACAGGTAATGGCATAAGGGTAGTCGCAGTGGATGCCACAGCAGGGATAATTCTTTATACCGGTGATGGTTGCCATGACACGCTTTCCACTGCGGATACATGTATCTGTGATGCGGCGGTGCCGGACTTCCAGAAGCAGCAGACACACACCCGTCAGCAGAAGCATGAGCCCTGCCATGCCCAAGAGCATATAAGGCTGCTTCGGCGCTGAAGGGGTCCGGCAGAGGAAAAAGGCGAGATCCGCAGCCATGAGCAGTGTGCCCGCAGGTGCAGCCAGAGCGCCGACAATGCCCGCTTCAGTAATGGTGAGTGACTTGATTTTCATGTATATACTCCTTTTCTTTGTCCATGGCATCTTATACCTTTGTGTGTTCGTTACGGTTTGGAGTATACACAGGGAAAGAGGCGGCAGCAACGGAAAATCCACCATTTGTCACCGTGGTTGTCCCAAATGTCACCGGGGACATTCTGCCAGATCAGGGCTTGTGCATGACGACCCTGGGCAGTACGGCATCTATATCCACGTAGGCGGTTTTTCCGTCCATGCGGTCCAGATAGACCGGCACTTC
>CAMOVR010000136.1 GCA_946627565.1 uncultured Clostridia bacterium | reverse complement strand
TCCCCGGTGCCTTCCCGGTCCCGGTGCAGGGGATCAAAAAGGGCCGTGTGGTGCAGGGTGGTGTGGTCAAATACGTTCATGTCGTAGGTCATGAGCTGGACATAGTCGCAGATCTGCCCCACCTTTTTCATTTCCGTATCCCGCACGAAATAGTCCCCCGCCCCGGCGGCGATGGACACAATACGGTCAGGTCCCACCGCGTCCCGCAGGGCAGAGAGAAGATACGTGAAGTTGAAGCGGTCCGATGGGTCGCAGTCGATGCCGGCGGCATCATTGCAGGGGTATTCCCAGTCAATGTCAATGCCGTCAAGACCGCAGGACAGAACCGCATCCTTTACGGAGGCGGCAAAGGCCTGCCTGCCCGCTTCCGTGCGGCTCATGATGGAAAATCCGCCGGTGGTCCAGCCGCCCACGGAGAGGATCACCTTAAGGTCCGGGTTGAGCTGACGCAGGTTTTCCACCTGCGCCTTTAAATCCGGCAGCCCCCTAAGGGTGAGCAGGCCGTCTGAAACGTGGCCGAAGGCGGTGTTCACATGGGTCAGTCGCATGGCGGATTCCCTGGTCATCAGATTGAGTCCCCGCCCCGTGCAGTAGCCAATGATGTACGGCTTTTTCATACCTGCTTCCCCCTTTTTCCGGGAGAGCATACAGCAAACCTGCAGGGCTGTCAAACGGCGTGAAAATGTGTATAATGGGCCCAGATTCTGAATACTCTGTAGGGGGATGAACCATGCATCCGTTTGAAATAACAAAGCAGGTTGTGTGCCGGGCCGTGGAGGAGGGACTGACCCCTTCCATCTGTTTTGCTGCCGGCATCGGTGACGAAACAATGGTCAAAGTGTGCAGGGGCCGCGTCAGCATTCTTGAGGGGGCCGAGGAAGTCACGGAGACCACCATGTATGATATGGCCAGCCTCACCAAGCTCATGGGCCCCACCATGATCGCCCTGCGCCTCATGCAGCGGGGAATACTGGACCTGGCGGATACCCTGCCCCGCTTTTTCGGGGATCTGGTGCCGGAAGACAAAAGGGAGATCTCCGTCTACCACCTCATGACCCATACCGCCGGCTTCCTGCCCAGTGTGCGGATGGATAAGCTCTTTAAGGATCCGGATAAGGTGCTGCCCTACCTCATGTCCAGTCCCCTTCAGTCCCCTCCCGGGACGCAGGTGGCCTATTCCTGCCTGGGCTATATCGTGCTGGGCAAGGCCCTGGAAGTACTTACGGGCCTGCCGCTGGATGAGCTGGCCGTAAAGGAAGTCTTCGGGCCCCTTCACATGAAGGACACCGGTTACCACCGGCTGACAGGCACATACACAACGGAGCATACCGCCTATACGGAGCGCTCCTCCTTTGACGACGGGTGGCTGGTGGGACGGGTCCATGACGAGAACGCCTTTTTGCTGGAGGGTGTCTCCGGCAACGCGGGGATCTTCTCCAACTTAAACGACTGCATCCGTTTTGCAAGGATGCTCTCCTGCGGCGGAAAGCTGGAGGGAGAACGGTACCTGAGCAATACCATCCTCCGGGCGGCCATGCAGGACCAGACCTCATGGACGGATAATCATAAGGGACTGGGCTTTGACCTGTCCGGCGCTTGGAACTCCACCTGCGGCATGTTCTTCTCCCCCCAGGCAGCCGGACATACCGGCTTCACCGGCACCACCCTATACATTGACCCTTCCAGGACCCCGTCCCCCTGGCTGGTGATGCTCTCCAACCGGGTGCATCCCACCCGGGACAACGCCAATATGCCCAGGATCCGCCGCACCGTCATGGCGGCCCTGCGGGCGGACATGGATGCCCTGCTGGAGGAAAGAGCGGAAATGAAGGAAAGGGAGGGAAACTGCCATGCGGACATTGATTGAACTGTTTGACGAGCATCCCATCCATAACGTGCTGGGCACGGAGACCTTCCTTCCGGAACAGACCCTCTTCCTGTGCCAGAGCTGGGTAGGAAACGATATGCAGGAAAAGCTCCGGAAGTATTTTGAAGAGCGGGGCTGCAGCAGCCGCATCCTTTTCCTGCCGGTCAATCTGCTGGACGCGGAGGCGGTGGCAAAGAAGCTCCGGGAGGCGGTTTCCACCTACCCGGACTGCGCCGTGGATATCGCCGGAGGCACCGATGCGGCATTGTTTGCAGCCGGCGCCGTGTGCTCGGAACTGGACGTCCCCGCCTTCACCTACAGCCGGAAGCGGAATACCTTCTATGAAATCAGCAACGCCCCGTATGCCAGGTCCCGGGTCTGCGACGTGCACCTGAGGGTGTCAGACGCCTTCCTCATGGCCGGCGGCTCCATGCTCAAAGGCAGAATGGACAACAATGCCCTGGAAGCGTTCCGGGACATGACGGACCCCTTTTTTGAGATGTACATGGAAGCCAGACGGGAGTGGCAGCACTTTATCTCCTATATGCAGACCGTCTCTGCTGACCGGGAAACCCTGGAAGTGCACGCCCCCATCCGTCCCAAGGGCCGGCACGGCCTCATGGACTGTCCCGAGGATCTTCTGAGAAAATGCGGGAAAATCGGGCTGATTGAAAAGCTGCGCATGACGGAGAAAACCGTGTCCTTCGCTTTCCCTTCCGACCTTGCCCGCTTTGCCCTGAGAGACGTGGGCAGCGTGCTGGAAATGTATGTGTACAAGGCCTGCCGGGATGCCGGGGTCTTTGACGATGTGTGCCTGTCGGCCATCGTCAACTGGGACGGGGACCGGGTGCATGCAGACAGCGTCACCAACGAGATTGACGTGGCCTGCACCCGGGGCGTCATGCCCCTGTTCATCTCCTGCAAGACCTGCGCCATCCGCACCGAAGCCCTGAATGAACTGGCAATTCTCAGGGACCGGTTCGGCTCCCCCACCGCCCGTGCCCTTGTGGTCACCAGCGCCAGGGCCGGTTCCGAGCGGCGGGCCATGCGGCACCGGGCTGCGGAACTGAATATCGACGTACTGGAACAGGGGGACCTGAAGCGGGAGGACCTGATCAGGTCCCTGAGAGACATGTCCCGGATCAAGGACCGGGTGGAAAGGGAGGCGCAGAATCATGTCTGAACAGCTTCAGGGCGTTGCCGGACGGCTGCTTGACAATATGTCCAGGGTGATGATCGGCCAGAAAAAGACCATGGCCTATGTGGTTTGCTGCGTTCTGGCAGGCGGCCATATCCTTCTTGAGGACGTGCCGGGCACGGGAAAGACCACCATGGCAAGATCCCTGGCTCAGTCCCTGAAGGGGGACTTCCGCCGGATCCAGTTTACCCCGGACCTTCTGCCTGCGGATATCACGGGCATGCGGATCTTTCATCCCTCCGGCGAGCGCTTTGAGTTTGTGAAGGGCCCTGTGTTCACCAGCGTTCTGCTGGCGGACGAGATCAACCGGGCCACCCCCAGGACCCAGTCAGCACTGCTTGAATGCATGGAGGAAAAGCAGGTGTCCGAGGGGGGCAAAACCTGGAAACTGGAGGATCCTTTCCTGGTCATCGCCACCCAGAACCCCATTGAAACCCAGGGCACCTTCCTGCTTCCGGAAGCCCAGCTGGACCGTTTCCTGATGCGCCTTGAGATGGAAAAGCCGGGGCGGGAGGACATGGTGGCCATGATGGAACGCTTCCGCATGGACAGCCCCATGGCAGAGCTGGAGGCGGTGGCGGAAAAGGAAGACGTGGTCAATGCCATGCAGGAAACCAGGACCGTTACCGTATCAGGAGACATCATGGACTACATGGCCAGGCTCCGGGAAGCTGCCCAGAACCCGGACCTTGTGCGCCTGGGCCCGTCCCCCAGAGCCGTTCTGGCCCTCATGCACGCCTGCCAGGCCTGGGCCTGGATGCACGGAAGACAGTATGTGGTGCCGGATGACGTAAAGGAACTGCTCCTGCCTGTGTGGAACCACCGGATTCTGCTCCGGGGCCTGAGCGAGGGAAAAACGGCGGAGATGCTCGAAAAGATTCTGGAAGACGTGTCCGCCCCCACTGAGGAAAGACTATGAGTATCCTGGTGGTTCTGGTCATCTTCCTGGCCGTCTGCTTTGTCTTCAGTCTCCTCATGGAGCGGGTGGGCGTACGGAACCTGTTCATCTCAAGAAAATTCCTGCGCCCCGCGGTCTTCTGCGGGGACACCTCGGAGATGGTGGAGACCATCATCAACGACAGGCCCATCTTTATCCCCTGGCTCCGGGTGGAAAGCCGGATTTCTCCCTGCCTGCGCTTTGGAAAGCAGGAAAACCTGTCCATCTCTGGGGATATGTACCACCTGTCCCTCTTTTCCGTCATGCCCTACCAGAAGATTGTCCGGCACCACCGGGTGACGTTTCTAAGGCGGGGCGTGTACAACGTGGGCTCCGCGGCCCTGACCGCCGGGGACCTGACGGGTATGTTCCATGCCACAAGGGAGCAGCAGCTGGATATGTCCGTCATGGTGTATCCGAGAATTCTCTCAGACAGCGAAATGCCCGTGCCCCTCAGGCAGCTTTCCGGAAACTGGAGCCGTGAGCGGCATCTTCTCAAGGACCCCTTCCTTGTCAGAAACATCCGGGCCTATGTCCCCGGGGATCCCATCCGGGATATCCACTGGCCCGCCAGCGCAAGGATGCAGCAGCTTCAGGTGAAGATCCATGACGATGAGGCAAGGCTCAATGTGCTGGTGCTCTTAAACGGCCAGACCCGGGAAGACCAGTGGGATGACCTTATGGACTATGAGCAGGATCAGATTGAGCACCTGATCTCCGTAGCCGCAACGCTCTGCCGGCAGGCCCTGAAACAGGGGCTTAAGGCAGGCTTTGGAGCGAATCTGTGCCAGACGGAGGGGGACGAGAGGGAGAGCACCTATGTGCCCATGGACCAGATGCCGGGCATGGAGGAAAAGATCTTAAGCGCCATGGCCCGGATCCGCTTTCACAGGACCCTGCGCTTCCCAAGCTTCCTGAGGACCGTCCCCATGGATGAGGGTATGGATGTGGTGGTGCTGTCGGTGTACGACAGCGATGAAATCCGTGAGGCCGTGGAAGAAAAGAAGCGGTCAGGCTGCCGGATCACCCTCTATACCGTCCGGGAAGGAGGCAGGGATACATGAAGACGTTTCTTCACAGAATGCTCTATCCTCTTCAGTGGGCCCTGGCGGTATTTCCCCTCTTTCTTCTGGTAAGCGCCGGTATGGATCCTGTTTCGCCATATGTGTGTGACCTGGTTTTTCTGATGGCGGGCACTTGTATTGTGAACCTTAAAAGGCACCGGATCCCGGTGGCTTTCCTGGGCACGGCTGCCCTTGCCGGATACGGCTTCCTGATGTTTCACGAGCCCCGGCTGTTTGTCATGCCCGCAGCCTGTGGGGTGCTGCTGTTTTACCTCTGCTCCGCCGTCAGCGTCAGCCCCTCCGGCTGGTCTGCCGGCGGCATCGTGGGCCTGATTCTCTATATCGCGGCCCAGTACTGCCTGTCCAGAACCCACCTGGAAGGGTTTGTGCAGTTTGAAACCGTACGTGTCCCGATTCTGATTGGCTTTCTTGCCCTGGGCTTCCTTATGCTTCTCCGGGCCAATACGGATTCCGTGTCAGAAGCCGCGGGAAGCCATGTGCTGCCCCTGTCGGTGCTCAGGAAAAACCGGATTCTCTCGGTAACCCTCTTTCTCCTGGTGCTGCTTCTCTCCCTGGTGCCGGTTCTCCGGAAGGGCCTGCATGCCCTGTGGGAAGGGATCAAGTACGGCTTCATCTGGCTTTTTGTCTTCCTCTCCTCCTTCCTGCCCGAAATGTCCCAGGAGCAGGGGGGCGGTGGCGGCGGCGGAGACATGGATTTTGGCGGCATGGGCGAGACGGCGGAACCCTCCCCTTTCTGGGTGTTCCTGGAAAAGGTGATGTGGGTTATTGCAGGCATTGCCATCACCGTTCTCCTGTTCTTTGCCCTGCGGGGCCTTTTCAGGAGACTTAAGGTTCTCATCCGGCGCATCCGGGAGATGCTGGAAGCCTATGTGCAGAGCAGCGGTGAAGACTATGTGGATGAGATCACCGACACAAGGGATACCCCGGAATCCTATGAACGCAGGGCCAGACGGAAAAAAAGGCGCAGGGCTTTCCGGAACGGCATGACCAATTCCGAAAAGGTGCGCTTTGGCTATGGACGGCTGATTGACCAGCATCCGGACTGGAAGGCGTCCGCCACTGCCAGGGAAACGCTGGGCGTTCAGGATGCCTCGACCTATGAGAAGGTGCGCTACGGGAATATGGACGTGTCCCTAGAGGAAACGGAAGCGTTCTTAAAGCGCGTGAGCCTCAAGAAAGACCGGGAAAAGGACACGTAAGACCGATACAGACAGAAAACGCAGGAAATAAGCCATGTACGAAAACTATATTTTTGATCTCTACGGCACCCTGATCGATATCCATACGGATGAGCATAAACCAAAGCTCTGGAACACCATGGCCCGGATCTACGATGCCTACGGCGCGGAATATGACCCGGAAGAGATGGAAAAGATCTTTTTTGAGATGGACCGGGAAGCGAGAAAAAAACTGGCAATGGAAAACGGTTCGGATTATCCCGAAATCCAGTATGAGCCATTGTTTGCCCGTCTCCTTCTGGAAGCGGAAAAGACCCATCCCGTAACGGCACCCCTGCCTGAAAAGAGGAGCGTGGAAGAACTTGCTGCGTCTCCCTGGACCGCCCTTATGGCCAATGTCTTCCGGATTGAGAGCCGCAGGCGTTTCCGCCTGTTTCCGGGGGTGCTAAAAACCCTGATACAGCTTAAAAAAGAGGGGAAGCGGGTATTCCTCCTCTCCAATGCCCAGGCGGTGTTCACAAGGCCGGAGCTGGAACAGACGGGCCTGGTTCCCCTCTTTGACGATATCTATCTCTCATCCGACTACGGCATCATGAAGCCGGATCCCCGGTTCCTCACAGCCCTCATGGAAAAGCACGGCTTAAAGAAGGAAAACACCCTCATGACCGGGGACGATTTCCATGCGGATGCGGGTATCGCCCTGGAAAACGGGGTCCATGCCGCCATATTGAACACCCACGGGAATACGGAAGAAGTCATGGAAAAGTACAAAAAGGATGCCCTGAAGCGACACAAGGTCAGGGACACTTCCATGATCCATCTTGTCATGAAGGACCCCTTCCTGCCAAATCTCCCCAAAGGGCCGGAAGCATAAGGCCCGGAATTCCCAGACAACACATCTGCATGCAAAACCGCCGTCCCCCGGAACGGGAACGGCGGAATACGCTGGATATGCTGCGAAACCTTCGGGAGGAATCAGAAATTGCTTCCGTTCCAGCCCCAGTTTTCCGTCTCACCGTAGGCCACATAGATCCTGTCCGGCGGGACAGAGAGAACTTCTGACACAACGTTCGTCAGCTTCTCCGTGAGCTTCTCATAGGCTGCAGGGTTGGCCTTTCCGTAGACGGTCACCTGAAGCATGGCGCAGGGATCGCAGGTGCCCTGGAAGGCCATGTGCAGGTCCCCTTCCAGGGAGATCATGAGCCAGGTCTCGCTCTTGCCGGGCAGAAGGGAAATGGCTTTCCCCAGTTCCTTCCTCAGGGTTTCTTCCTGACCGGCAGATATGGCCTGGTTGGTTTTCGCGGAAATGAACGGCATGTTCACGCCTCCTTTTGGATTTCCCCCTCCCGGGTTTCCCCGGGAGGGCATTTTGTTTTGTGCTTTTTTACTGGGGATACAGGACATCCAGGTCAAGCCAGACGGCGGGCCGGACACCGATGGTCAAGTCATCCACGGGGACCTGTACATAGGACCCGTCCGTGGAGACGGTCCAGGCCATGCCGGGATCCGCCGCGTCCCTGAGCCAGTAGCTGCCCGTGTTGTTTTCGCCCCGGACTTTGACGCCTGACTTGCGGGCAAAATATTTGGCCGCTGCCCGGTTTTTGTTGACCCAGGGCCCGTTTGCCATATAGTCTTCGGATTCCTGTTTTGACAGGAGGAAGACCCGGTCTCCGCCAAGATCCTCCTGGGGGATGAGGCTTCTGAGCAGGATGCCGTCAAAGCAGGCCCTGAGGAAACTGTCGTTAAGCCAGGTACGGACAGCGCTGTCCATATACCCGTCAGATGAGAAAGGCCAGGCGGTGAGAATGTAGCGGGTGGTCAGGAGCACCTTATTGTCATCCACGCAAAGGATCATCCATTCCACGGTTTCCGGCTGGGTGCTGCCCGCGTCCTGCAGGAACTTTCCAAGTCCGGTGTTGCGGCCCACCTGGAATTTGGCACGCTTTTCAGACCGGGTCTGGCGGATCATCCGCATGTCCCAGGTCTGGAGGATTTCTCCGCTGTCCAGGTAGTCCCGGACCTGGATCAGGGCGTCATACCCCGCTTCCCTGTCCCCGGATGCAATGGCCGCCTTGCCCTTGCGGTAAATGCTTTCCTTTGCCATGTCACCGGCATCCAGATAGGAGCCTGCGGAGACGAAGCCCCGGTACGCGTCGTCATATTTCTCCTGGGCCAGCATCGTAAGGGCCCAGGTGTACCAGGATTCCCCGGCTTTCATCTCAGCATCCATGAAGTCTTCCGCCCTCATAAAGGCGTCCGCTGCCTCAAGATACTGCTTTTTCGCAAAGTAGGCTTCACCCTGGCGGTAGGCAGGCTCCCGGGTGCGGTTTTCCGCGTCCCTGTAGGTGCCGGCTTTTTCAAATTCCTCTTTGGCTTTGGCCCAGGCGCCTTCCTTCAGGCTGTTTTCCGCCCACACGTAGTGGGCCCGGAGGATCCATTCGCTGCCGGTTTCTCCGGCTTTGCGGTACGCCTCCATGGCGTCCTGGTATGCCCCGGCGTCAAGCTTCAGGTCCCCTTCCTCCCGGAAGACCGTAAGGGCCCTTTCCTCTGCATCCAGATAGTCCCCGGCCTGCGCAAACATCCGGGAGGCTTCGTCCCACTTCTGCTGGCTCAGAAGATCCTCAGCCCAGAGGTAACTGGCTTTCTTAACGGAAGCCTGGTTCCCGGCCCGGGTGTAGAAGGAGATGGCGTGGCTGTAGGCTTTGTTTTTCAGCTCCAGATCCCCGGCGGTCAGGAAGGGCTCCATGGCCCGGCTTTCCGCATCCAGATAATTTCCTGCTGCAAGGAAGGCTTCGCTGGATTCCTCCCATTTGCCTTCCTTCAGGAGGAGCTCGGCCCAGGTGTACCAGGCCTTCTGTACGGATGTTTCACCCAGCTCGGAGCGGGCGTAGAGGGAGATGGCTTCTTCAAAGTTTCCGTCCTGAAGGCAAAGGTCCCCGGCGGTGATGTAAATGCTCTGGGCGCGCTGTGCGGCGTCAAGATAATCCCCGGCCGAAAGGAACATGGCGCTGGCCTCGTCCCAGGCTTTCTCTTCCGCCAGGCTTTCCGCCCAGGCGTATCTCAGGGCCTTTATCTTTTCCGTGCCGTAGTCCCCGGCCTTTTCGTAGAGCTTCAGGGCTTCTTCATAGTTCTTTGTTTCCAGTTCCAGGTCTCCGGCGGTTACGTAAACCGTATATGCTCGCTCCTGAGCATCCCGGTAATCCGATGCTGCCAGGAACATGGTGCTGGCATCATTCCAGGCTTTGTTTTCCGCCAGGCTTTCCGCCCAGGCGTATCTCAGAGCCTTCGTCTTTTCAAGCCCGTAGTCCCCGGCCTTTTCATACAGTTTCAGGGCGGCTTCATAGTTTTTCTCTTTAAGTTCCAGGTCTCCGGCGGTTACATATACCGTATATGCCCGCTCCTGGGCGTCCAGATAGTCTTTTGCTGCCAGGAACTCCGCGCTGGCTGCGTCCCAGGCTTTCTCTTCAAGATGGCTTTCTGCCCAGGCGTACCTTGCAGCTTTGGTTTTTTCCGTTCCGAAGTCCCCGGCCTTTTTGTAAAGCAGCAGGGCACCTTCGAAGTTCTTTGCTTCCAGTTCCAGGTCACCGGCTGTGACATACACGGTGGAAGCACGGTCTGCGGCATCCCTGTAGTCCCCGGCGGACAAGAACTTTTCGCTGGCTTCCAGCCACTTTTCCTGCTTCATCAGGCTTTCGGCCCAGAGGTAGTAAGCGTTCTGCCTGCTCTCTGTCCCCTGGTCCCCGGCCTTTTCAAACATGGCTGCGGCCCCGGCATAGAGTTTGTTCTTCAGGGCTTTTTCCCCGGCTGCCATGTAGACGTCAAGGGCCTGCTGCGCAGCATCCATATAGTCCCCAAGGGATGAGAAGATATGGCTGGCGGCGTCAAAGCGTTCCTGTTTTTTCAGGTCTTCCGCATAGGCGTACATGACCCGCTTTGCGCTGTCTAAATCCTGTCCCTTCCGGTACAGGGAGGCAGCCTGAAGCGGAAGGTTTTCCTCCTCCGCCTGCTTTGCCGCTCTTATGTAGGGCTCATGGATCCGCGATTCCTCTCCGGCCATGCGGAAAGCGTGGCTGGCCTCATCAAGCTCCCCGGACAGCATATAGCCTTCCGCCAACCGGAGCCAGGCGGCCTGCATCTTTTCCTGTCCTTCTTTTCCGGCTTTTGCATACCAGGATACGGCCAGAAGATCGTTCCCCTCCGAAGCCGCAAGATCGCCGGCTGTGACATAGGGTTCGCTTATGCGCGTTTCGCCCTTCTCTCCGGACAGGGCAAATTCGCTGCTGGCCTTCTCCCAGCTGCCTTCCTTAAGCAGATTTTCTGCATACAGG
>CAMOVR010000135.1 GCA_946627565.1 uncultured Clostridia bacterium | reverse complement strand
GAAGGTCGGGCAGAAAGCTCGATTATGATTGCTGAAAACCTGATCCGTTTAGGCATGAACACCCTTGAGGATATTGCCAGAGTGACCAACCTTCCACTGGAGACAGTTAAAGAGCTGGCGGAGAAAAAAACTGCCTGATCCTTGTCTGGACAGAACCGGTTAACACCGGTCCTGTCACAATTCCTCAGATTCGCGTTCTGCCGGTGACCGCATGCAGGCTGAACATGACTGTAAAAAGAGAGCCGGGAAAGAATCAGGGCATGTCCCTGTACTTTCCCGGCTCTCTTTTTACAGTCATTCACTCCGCAGTGCTTCCACAGGATTCTGTCTGGATGCCTTTCTGGACGGTACCGCGCCTCCAATCAGATTCAGGAGAATACACAGCACAATCAGCCACAGACCTGCACCGGGCGGGAGAAACGCCCGGATCCCTTCCTGTCCCGCCAGGTTCCGGATAATCTGGTTGATGGGAATCTGAAGAACCAGCGTGACGGCGATGCCTATGCTGCCCGCCAGCATTCCGATCAGGATGGTTTCTGCATTAAAGACTTCCGAAATATTCCACCTGGATGCACCCATGGCCCGGAGAATGCCGATTTCCTTGCGTCTCTCCAGCACCGATATGTAGGTGATGATCCCGATCATAATGGAGGAGACCACCAGGGAAACCGCCACAAACGCAATGAGCACATAGGTGATCACGTCTATGATGGTGGTCACCGACGACATCAGGGCGCCCACATAATCGGTGTAGGTAATCACCTTTTCACTGTAGCCTTCGGCCTCCATGGCCGCATTGTAGGCATCCAGCAGGGAGATCACATCCTGTTTGCTCTCAAAGTCCCTGGGATAGATGGTGATGCGCAGCGGCACTTTCGGGTCTGCATAGCCGAATTTCAGCTCATTGCTCTTCAGCGTGGCCTGCCTCGTGGCCCTGGCGCTGTACATTTCCATCATGACCGCTTCGTCCATCTCAAAGGTAATGACCTGCTTCATGCCCTCCGGATCAATCTCCAGGATCTCCCCCAGCAGGGGAAGGCCTGCCTGAATCATCTCCCGCAGGGTTTTGGATTCCCCTGTTCTGGACAGTTCCCGTAAAATCCGCACCGTGCGTTTGGCCGTCAGTCTCGTCTCATCCGTCTCCAGCATGCCCAGATTTTCCCAGTGGAAAGACACTGCCTGGGAAAGATATTCCGGATGAATGGCCATGTTCTGAAGCAGGAAGGAGAGCCCTCCGGTATCATCCGTCTCCCCGAACAGGCGCCCCGTCAGGATGTCTGTATCAGGGCTCTGGTGCTGGGCTTTCACCACAGGGCTTTCCTCTGCCGTAACCATCAGGCGTGAGAGCAGGGATGCCGGGTATTCTATGCCCAGCTGCAGAATCCCGAAGGTCACGCCATCAGCAGGCTGCGCCACCCCCACAATCCGCATTTCCTCAGCCTTTTCAAGGAGCGACAGCATGCCCGCCCGGTTCCCGGACATGTCAAGCCAGATCCCCAGGGATTCATCATAGACATAGGTATCACAGGCCGGCAGAAGACGGAAGGAGATCCCCAGGAATTCCTCCGGATCATACATCCGGGCTTCTTCCAGTTTCTGTCCTCCCCCTGTGCCCTTCACAATCCCGTCTATGGCGGAATTCAGGGCCTCCGCGTCCCGCAGGCCCATGGTGTACAGCATGATGTCCGGAATGCCGCCGGTGCCTGAAAGCACCAGAACGCAGTCCGTATCCTTCTGGGGCCAGGTGCCGGCCAGCAGGGTATAGTCGTCTTCATACAGGTCCGGGTTCACCGGCAGGGGCCTGAAAACCTCATTGGCCCCGTAGCCTGACATCAGGGAGGAAAGGTTCTCGCTCATGCTCAGGCCCATGGACGCAAACGTCTGGTCCGGGTTCACCTGCCGCCAGTCCTTCTCCCCGTTTTCTTCCGTCAGAAGATAGATCTGCGGGGAGATCCCATAGTGGTAGTCCACGCCCCGGGTGTATGCTTCCATGCCGCTCTCTCCGCTGTCCAGCCAGCGCTTGAGGGTCTTCAGGTCGTTTGCCTGGGTGGAGGCCATCATGCCGCCCATCATCTGCTCTTCCCGGATCTGTCCCTCTGTCTCCTGCCCCATTTCAGAAGCCATGGCCATCATCTGCATCATGGTTTCCTCCATGGAGACCGCTGAGCTGGTGATCTCAATGGGATACTGGCTCAGGGAGTCCCGCTCCATCTGCCGTATATAGGCATTGGCGCCCGTGGACAGGGAAAGGATCAGGGCAATGCCCGCAATGCCGATGGATGCCGCAAAGGCCACCAGGATGGTACGGGCCTTCTTGGACAGAAGGTTGGCCACCGACAGGGACAGGGCCGTGAAAAAGGACATGGAAGGCCTGCGCACCTTTTCTTTTGCAGTCTTTGCCTTCTGTCTCCCTTCCTCCGGCATTTCCTCCGTATATGGATCCGTGTCCTCCAGCACCTTCCCGTCCCGCAGCCTCACCGTGCGGGTGGCGTACTTTTCCGCCAGCTCCGGGTTATGGGTCACCATGATCACCAGATGGTCCTCCGCCACTTCCCGCAGCAGTTCCATAACCTGCTTTCCGGTCTCGCTGTCAAGCGCCCCGGTGGGTTCGTCCGCCAGGAGGATGGAGGGCTGGTTCACCAGAGCCCGGGCGATGGCCACCCTCTGCATCTGTCCCCCGGAGAGCTGCGCCGGCTTTTTCAGCGCCTGTTCACCAAGGCCCACCCTTTCCAGGGCTTCCTGGGCCCTTCGGCGCCGCTCTTCCCTTCCCACACCGGATAAGGTCATGGCCAGCTCCACATTGGACAGAAGGGTCTGATGGGGGATCAGGTTGTAGCTCTGAAAAATGAAGCCCACAGTGTGGTTCCGGTAGGTGTCCCAGTCCCTCTCCCCATAGCTGCTGGTCTCCCTGCCCCGGATGAACATCTCTCCCGAGTCATACCGGTCCAGTCCCCCGATGATGTTCAGCAGGGTGGTTTTCCCGGAACCGGAGGGGCCAAGGACAGCCACAAATTCCTTTTCCCTGAAAGCAAGGGAAACCCCGTCCAGAGCTTTCTGGATGAGGTTTCCTGTCCGGTATTCCTTGTTTACTTTCCTCAGTTCAAGCATGTTGTCCTCATTCGGTCCCTGTTAAGGTGCTTCTGTTTCTTCTTCCTTCTGAGGTTCCTGCACAGCGCCGTCTTCTGCGTCTTCCGTTTCTTTCGTTTCTTCCGTTTCTTCCGCAGCGTTCTCTTCCGCGCTTTCCGCTGTGCCGAAATGTGCTTCAATGTCGTCCCTGGTGTTGTCCACAATTTCCTTCACGTCTTCAACGAACGCTTCCGCATTCTGCACGTGCTGGTCCTTGCGGACTTCTTCCACCACATCGTCCACCATGGCCGCTGTTTCGTCCACAATCACGTCCATGTGTTCCTGCACCTTTTTCTGCAGTTCGGATGCGTTTTCACCCGGTTCCCTGTGGACGCCTGCACCCATATTAAAGGCAAAAATCACGGTAAACAGCCAGGTCAGTACTTTCAGCATACATGCCGCCTCCAAGATTTGATCTTCATGATTCAGGACATATCTGTCATCTGACAGAAGACATGATACATACAATCATGAAATCAGTGTGAACCTGCCGCGCTGTATCCCATGCCTGCAAGCGGTGCCCGCAGTCTTTCCGAGAGGAAGGCGGCCAGAAGGATCTTGACGGCATCCCCGGGAAGGAAGGGCAGCACGCACAGGCTCAGGGCTGTAAGCAGGTCGCAGGCGCGGACCACCATGAACCATACGGTGCCAAACAGATAACAGGCCAGGACCCCGCAGGCCATGGCAAGGCAGGTAAAGACATATGTTCTCTCATGCCGCTTCAGCATGCCCGCTTCCACCAGCACACAGGGAAGATACCCCAGGATGTAGCCGCCGGTTACCCCGAACAGCTTGCCCGCCCCGCTGGACAGGTTCGAAAACACCGGCAGCCCCACCAGGCCCATGAGCAGGTACACACCCATGGAAATCAGGGCGTCCCTTGGGGTCATGAGGGCACCGCACAGCAGAACCGGCAGCAGGGAAAGGGATATGGGCACCGGGCCAATGGGAATGGTAATCTGGGCGCATACTGCAGTCAGGGCGGCAAACATGGCGCCGAGTGTCATAAACCTGTACTTCATAGAAAACCTCTTCCATATCGTATTTGCGTAAACCAAATTCATAGATTTGGTTTACGCATTGTAGCAGGTTCACGGCCCGTGTCAAGCAGGAAGTCAGGGAGGGAACCCGAATAATGGAGACTGTATCAACAGGAAGAGAGGTCCTCATTTTGAGCGCCCGGAAAAATACTCTGTACAACGTTTCCTACCGCGTTTTTTCCATTCTGCTGCCGCTGGTCACCGCTCCCTATCTGTCCCGGACCGTAGGGAAGTTCGGCGTGGGCCTGTACAGCTATGCCTGGAACATCTCCTATATCTTTGTCCTCATCGGCACCCTGGGTCTTGAAACCTACGGCGTCCGGGCCATCTCCCGGGTCCGGGATGATCCCGAAAAGCTGAACCGCACCTTTTCCGAGATCTGGCGCATGCAGCGCGTGGTGGCCGCAGCCGCCCTGGCGGTATGGCTTGTGTACGTCTTTTTCATCGCAGGGGAAGAGAAGCCTGTGGCCCTCTCCCTTTCCATGATGAGTCTGTCCTGCATTGTCAATCTGGACTGGTGCCTCATGGGCCTTGACCAGTTCCGCCCCATAGCCCTGCGCAACACCGCCGTCAAGCTTCTGGCCGCCCTGTGCGTATTCCTGTTCATCCATGACAGCGGTGATCTGTGGGTATACGGTTTTGCCTGGTCCCTGGCCACATTTCTCGGTTGCGTTTCCTGCATGTTCCGTCTGAAGGGACAGGTCAGCTATATCCCTGTCACGCTCCGGGAAAGCTTCCGGCATTTTCCGCCCTGCGCTCTGCTGTTTGTTTCCGTCATTGCCGTCTCCGTCTACCGGACCATGGACAAGGTCATGGTGGGCGCCATAGCCGGCATGGAAGAGAACGGCCTGTATGAAAACGCGGAGAAAATCATCTACTGCCTCTCCGGCTTCATCTCGGCCTTTGGCAATGTCATGATGCCCCGTTCTTCCCATCTGCTCTCCCAGGGCAGGGTGGATGAAATCCGCCGTTCCATGAAACTGTCCATGCACCTGGTTCTGTGCATGGTCTGCGGCATGGCCTTTGGCCTCCTGTCGGTAGCGGATCGGTTCACGCCCCTGTTCTACGGCCAGGAATTTGTCCTCTCCTCCCGCCTCATGATCCCGCTGGGCTTTTCCCTGGTGCTCATCGGGTTTGCCAATGTGATACGCATGCAGTGGATCCTGCCCCACGGCCTGGACAGCATTGTGCTGCGCTCCGTGCTCAGCGGCGCCGCCGTGAATCTTCTGGTCAATACCGCCCTGATCCCGCCTCTTGGGGCCATGGGCGCGGTCATAGGCACCCTCATGGCGGAAGGCACGGTGCCCCTGGTGCAGTTCCTTCACCTGAAAAAGGACCTGCCCTATAAAACCTATCTGAAAACACTTGCTGCCTACACCGCTGCAGGCCTTGCCATGTACCTTGCCCTCTTCTTTATATCCCCCCTGTTTCCCGGGAACACCTGGCTTTCCCTTGCCTGTCTCGTCTTTCTGGGCGGCCTGATCTATGGTATACTCTCCCTGCTTTACTGGCATATATGCCATATACCGGTGCTCTCCATGCTTCTGCCCGGCAGAAGAAAAAATAAGATCGGAGGCTGATCCATGCTGCGCTTCCTTGCCGTCCTGTTCCTTTGCCTGACCCTTCTTTGCCCCGCTCAGGCAGAAAACGTCATCACCATCGTCATACCGCCCAAAGAGGAAGCAAAAGACAGCGTCACGGAACTGGACCTGCCCCAGCTTGAGGAGACCGGTGACACCATCATCCTGCCGGCGGAGAACACCCGGCGCTCTTCAGACGGCACCCGCAAGCTCCTTCTGACCTTCACCGGGGACGTGACGCTGGGCTCCGAGGAAGCCTTCCGGGACCGCTCCACCTCCTTTGAATCCACCCAGGCCCGGGAAGGTGACGCGTATTTCTTCGCCAATTTCCAGGACATGTTTGCCTCAGATGACCTGACGGTCATCAACCTGGAGGGCGTCATCTCCGACTCCTCCCAGGGAGAAAACACGAGCAAGTCCTTCCGCTTCCGGGGCTCCCCCAGCCTTCTCAGCATTCTGAAGACCTCCTCCATTGAGGCCTGCAACCTTTCCAACAACCATATGCAGGACTACGGCTCCAGGGGTTACGATGACACCCGGGCGGAACTGGAAAAAGCCGGCATTGCCTACTTCGGCTACCGGGATTCCTACATATTTGAAAAAGACGGGCTGCGGGTGGCCTTCTTCGGTTTGGTATCCACCAAAGTCACCTCCATCCTGCCGGATGCCAAAAAAGAGATCGCACAGCTCAAGGAAGACGGCGTCAACGCCGTGGTCTTTGTCTTCCACATGGGCACGGAATACGGCAAGCGCCGCAACGAAATGCAGGAGCGGTTCGCCCGCCAGGCCATTGACGCCGGTGCCGACCTGGTCATCATGCACCATCCCCATGTTCTGCAGGGCATGGACATCTATAACAACCGCACCATCTGCTACTCCCTGGGCAACTTCTGCTTCGGGGGCAACGCCCAGGTCAAAAACAAAAGCGGCACGGACACTGAAAAAACGTCCGAGCCGCTGCGCACCGCCGTGGTGCAGGCTGAGCTTTCCTTTGATGACAACGGAAAATACCTGGGCCAGCAGATCACCATCTACCCCGCCCACATCTCCGGCACCTTCCCCCAGAGCAATTTCCAGCCCGTGCGGGTCACCGGGGAGGACGCGGAAAACGTGATGTACCTAATCCAGCGGGATACAGACTATACCCTGAATCCCTATTCCGAAGAAACCGGCAGTGCCGTGCAGGACTATCTGCCGGCGGATTAATCCCCCGGGAGCATCAGGCCGCTTTTCAGGCGGCTGCCCAGCTGGGTTTCCGCATAGCGGCGCAGCAGCCCGAAGGGGGCATGCTTATCCGGCGTGTTCACCCAGGAGGCGCTGCCGCTTGAGAGGGCGTCCTGCATCCACAGCCTCTGGGCCGCGGATACCGCCTCGTCCCCTGCCAGGCGGCAGGCAAGGCATACCGTTCCGCCCTCCCGAAGGTCAAAATAGGCATTCTCCTCAAGAGGGACCCTCTTCCCGCAGCGCACACAGTGCATAAGGCGCGGGCGCACCCCCTGGTCGGCGGTGAAATGAATCAGAAAGCCGGACAGCAGGGGCCGCCATTCCTGGTCGGAAAATGTCAGGCGGGAGAGGGTGTGCAGAAGCAGCATAAACAGGTTCTGGGCGCTCTGGGCAGGCTGAATCACCGCGGAGCAGACCCCCAGAAGATAGGTGCCCACCACCAGCCGTTCATAGTCTTCCCTCAGCGGGAAAAAGGTTTCAATCAGTGAGGCAGATACCACCGTGTATCTGCCGTTTTTTTCGTACAGGTCATAATCCCCCAGGGCAAAAAGCTCCGCGCTGTTGAGCAGGTGGGATTTAGGCCGCCGGCAGCCCCTGGCCAGGGCATCTATCCTCCCCCTGGTGGGGGAAAACAGCGTCAGCATCCGGTCGGCGTCCCGATAATTGGCTGTGTGCAGCACAATGGCCGTATTCTCTGTCTGCCGCATGGCCCTTACGCTCCCGTCCCCCGGAGCTGCTTATCCTCTGCCTTGAGCTCCTGCACCAGTTCTGCCACCTTCCACCTGCGGTTGGTGGGGGTGTCAATGGCCCGCAGCCCCCGGCAGGGCCGGATGGCATCCAGGAAGCCGTCAAACTGTTCCCGGGACAGATTGTGCATCAGATACACGGTATCCTCAAACAGCTTTTCCTCCGCGTGCCCCTTAAGCCCCCCGGTCAGCTCCCGGATCGTCAGGTCAAAATTCTCCGGCTGCACCACCTGCATGATGATGCCCTGGTTCATGCAGGCCGCCCGGACTGTCCCCCTGTCACCATCAGGTACATTCATGCAGAATACCATGGCTGCCAACGTCATACGCCTCTCTTTCTGTACAGGTCCAGGCTGATGATCTCCTGCTCCACCTTGATGCCAAGCCTTTCCATCTCCTGGAGCACTTCCGGAAATTCCCCTTCACTGCGCATGTTTTCAAGCATCTTTCTGTCATCTTCCGAAAGCTCTATGCCATATCCGGCGTAGGTTTTCAGCTCCTCCGCCCCCATGTGCACCGGCTCAAAGGGAAGGCCCGTGCCCCGCCGCAGATGCCTGAGGATCAGGAAACCGCTGGGATCCAGATCCCCGAAATGCTGCCAGACCCGTTTTTCCCTGCCCATCTTCTTAATCAGCTGCTGCTTGGCCGTGTTGTGATACCCGGACAGGAAGATAAACAGCACGTTTCTGTCTTCCATCCGGTGAAACGAGGTCAGGTTTTCCACCGTCATGACGGTGGGAACACCGATATGGATGTTTTCCAGATTTTCAAGGGCGCTGGAGAGAAATCCCAGGGGCACCTCCGGCGTCACCTGCACCCTGTGTCCCCCGGGGAAGGTGAGTTCCGCATAGCCCTTCAGGTACACGACGCTGGGATTCATGTAGATCCGGTACTCCCCAAGGAGTATCTGTCTTTCTTCGTTTTCATCCTCAATGCCGTCCAGGAGCTGTGCCGTGTCGCCGTACTTTTTCAGCACGGTTATGAGACTATTCATAAGATGCTTTTCTATCTGCTTGCTGTACCCGAAGACCTCCATGGAAAGCTCCCTTTCCAGCAGGTCCTCCCGGTTTCCCAGCACCGCGTCAAGAAGCTTCAGCAGATCCCCTTCCGAATCTTTCTGCACCTTCAGGCGGTTTTCCACCTCATCCAGCATATGCGTGCAGTATCTGTCCAGCAGCGCATGGTGTCCCAGGTACTGCCGGTACATGTCCGCCTGTTCTTTCAGGATCTCCCGTTTGTTCCTCCGCCCAAGGATGCCGTAGAACTGCTTCACCTGGCCCTCATCCGCCTTAAGCATCAGGTATTCCTTCTGCATAGGTCTTTTGGGGTCGGATTCAATAAAGATCAGGCCCCGGGCCTGAAGGGATTCCATCTCCGACTCAAAGGCAGCAATCTCCTCCACCGCTGTTTTGTCTTTGCCTTTGCCATAACCATCAAACACTTTCCCGGGTTCCACAGCAAACATCTGGTTCAACTTGTTTTCGCCCCGGAATGTGGCGCTGTTTTCATACTTATTCACCAGGGCATTCAGGAGCTTTTCCTGCCATGGAGTCAGCTTCTTCTCAGTAGATGTCATCTGCCCGGATCAGTCCTTCCACAGCCTGGGTAAAGCGCCCGCTCTGCACCAGGGACACCACGGTCCCGATATGGGCCCCGATGGATGCCGCCATCTTGGGCGGGGCGGAATAGAATGCCTGGATCCCGTTCTGTTCAAAGAACCGGACCATCTGTTCCACACGGTCATCCGACATGGCGGAGAATGCCTCGTCGATGAAGGCCAGGCGGGCACAGCACACATCCCGTCCGTAGAACTGGCTGAGGGCAGCCAGCAGGATGATGTAATACGGGGTCTGCTTTTCACCGCCGCTGGCCATGCCGTGCTTGCGGGAAAGGGTAGTGACAATCTGCTTATCCCCCTGCGTGGTGGTGATCTCCATGTCATAGGTCAGATACCGGCGGTAGTCCACAAACTCATCCTCCCGGTTCTCATCCAGGATCATCTCCATCAGGGTTTCCACATCGTGCTGGTACTCCTCATCCTCCGCGGCATGCTCATAGTACTCCGGCTGGTACAGATAGAGCCTGAGCCGGTCACACACCCGGAAGAACACCGCCCGGTCCGCCCGGTTGGTAACCGAAAAGCGGTACACGTCATTGCCAAAGGGCAGCAGCTTCAGTTCCTGATTAAGCAGCTCCAGTTCCCTGCGGGCGCTTGTGATGTTCTCGTTGATCGCACCCACAAAGTCCGTCAGGAAGGCACTCTGCAGGCTGGCCCTGGCGTGGTTCACCCGCTCCCGGGCCTCCTCAATGCGCACATTTTTCAGGTCCCTGAGCTTATCCCGGAAAAAGGGGATCTGCCCCGGACCCCGCATGGAAACCTCCATGCCGGCGCACCTGAGGTATTCCAGCTGTTTGTCCTCCATCTCCTTCAGGGCATCCTGAAGGCGTCTGCGGGCAGCTTCCATATCCTGGGAGGTGAGCACCGGCATGCTTCCCCGGCGTGCCCTGCGCTTTTCGTATTCTTCCTTCATGCGCCCTTCCAGCTCCGGATGTCCGCTCCTGACCTGGCTGTATGCCGCCTCGCCCTCATCCGCCTTCTGCTTAAGGCCCGGCTGTGCCTGTTCACACCGCTCCATGTCCGTTTCGCAGACCATAAGCCGGCTGTTCAGGTCCTGCAGGGCCTTCTGGGCCCTTTCAAGGCGCGCTTTGGCCTGATTCAGCAGATCCATGGCGGTGGCATAATTGGGATCGTTTGTCAGCATATCCTTCTGCCGGATCACTTCCTGCAGACGGCTGCGCACCGCCTCCAGGGCGGAGGGGCTGTCAAAGTCATAGGCAAAGGTTTGCATGAAGTTAGGTAGGTGAGACGTTTACACCATGATTTTCAAGCT
>CAMOVR010000134.1 GCA_946627565.1 uncultured Clostridia bacterium | reverse complement strand
TACACTTTTGTGCGGTAAAGTATATTACAGATTCATTCAATCTGAATGTTTTTTCCTCGTACGGGCTGTTTTTCGTGTGTTTTAGATTGTGAGACAATCTATAATCTGGCAATTTTACTGCAGAATACATCTTGTGCAGACCGTCGGCCATCGAAGACTGAACGGGCATGAGACAGGCTTTCCGGAAACCTGCAGTAAAATGGCGCTGAGTGTATGATGTTGAGAGTCGGCGCCAAAATCAATGCAGAATTTTGGCGCTAAGTCATTTATGTAACGGCTTAGTGCCAAAACCTCATGAATAGGCTTTGTGGAAAGAAGCTGGGCTGCCCCTGGAAAGAAAGCATGTGCATGGGCCACGGCATATACAGCAGAAGATATTCCCAAAAGAAAAGTGGCTGACCAGTTTCTGTATGGCCAGCCACTTCTTCAAATTCCCCGTTTTCTTACAGCCTGATTCGAACAGCATCCCGAGTCTGAACCTGCCTGGCAGATCACAGCTCTCAAAAGCGGGTCAGGTTGTCTGTGCACATTCTGAGCACATCTTTTCGATCTCCTCCAGGATGAGATGCCCCGCGACGGTGCAGCGGTGGCTGCTGCCCAGGCGCGCTTCCATCGTGGAACAGGCGGAACGCGCCTGAGACAGTGCCAGATGGACATCGCCGGTATGTGCCTGGCTGAGTGCCAGAACGGCGCGTGTATCAGCTGTTAAGGGGGAGTCTTCGCCAAAGACGCTCTGGCGGAGGCTGAGTGCTCTTTCTGCGTATGCAGCAGCTTCTTTATATTCGCCGCAGTGTGCCAGGATGAGTCCTGCATGCCGCAGATGGGTGGCACGGGTGGCGTCTGAGGGGGACAGCTCTTTGTCGATCTGAAGGGCTTCCAGGATAAAGCGCTTCGCCTCTGTATGCTTCCCGGTCTGGTCCAGAATCATGGCCATATTGCTGCATACCGTGCTGTAACTTGAACTGCGCTCGCGCTGCTGCAGACGGTACATCTCAGCCAGCTTCCTGTACTGGCGCAGGGCTTCGTCATATTCCTTCAGCTGGGACAGGGTAAACGCATATGTGCCGCGGGTATTCATCACATTGGCGTTGTGGTCTGGATGCCCGTTTTCCTTCATAATGCGCAGACAGTCTTCCAGAAGCGGTTTTGCCTGTTCGGGCCGGGAAAGGTCGAGTTCGCATGTGGCCCAGCGGTACAGCAGGTTTCCCAGACGCCCCGAGTTGTCCTCGTGCGCGTGTCTGAGCAGCTCTTCGGCTTTCTGCAGGGATAAGATGGCCGCGGCGGGGTCGTGGTCCATTTCGCGCTGCTTGACGCTGTAGGAAATCAGATAATCCACCATATCATCGCCGTCAGACTGAGGATGCAGCATCGCAAAGACCTGATCCACCACTTCGGGTGTCTTTCCGCCTATGGCATATTCCAGCACCGTATACAGACAGGCCCTGTGCTTTATGCTGTCAGGTCCCAGCGCAACCACATGCTGCAGGTATTCCCCCAGGTGTTCCAGGCTGCTGAAGGTTACAATGTCCCGTATGCCAAGGGAAAGCCAGTAATCTGTCTCGTCGGCATCCTCATGGGGATGTGTATCCAGATATTTCCGGATCAGGGGATAGACCTTTTCCGGCAGATCCACATCACTGGTACGCCCCAGAAGCTGCCCGGCCCGGGTTATGGCGCGGACCAGCGCAAGATTCAGTTCACTCATGTGCGTCACGCACAGAATAAGCGCACGGCGGGGCAGGTCATCTTCGCCGTCAGCGGATTCAAGAAGCAGCCGGCACAGACGGGGATAGTCATCCGCGCGGATGTGCTGATGCAGGATGGTCTCAGCAATCAGAGGGTGGATGGCATACCCTTCGGGGCCGGACAGCAGCATGCCCAGGTCGCAGAGCGTCTGGCAGCTGTCGGCGAGGGTGTCGCTGTCATCATGGATATCCCGTGCATATGAGATGAGCGCATCCGGCAGCCAGTAGCGGTAGGGGAGGAGAGAGAAGAGGCGCATCAGGGCGGTCTGCGGATCCGTCAGGGAAGCCGTGGAAAAAGTGCGTTCAAACACGTCCGCCAGGTGGAGAGGGGCAGCCTGCCGCACATAGGATAGATTGGACAGGCCGTATTCATCCAGCTCCTTCAGCAGCCTGCTGACGGGCCAGTATCTTCTGCTGCAGAGATTGGCAAACAGTGTTATGGCCAGCGGGTGTCCCCGGGTAAAGTCGCACAGGGTCTCCACGTCCCCGGGCAGTGCCTGTTCATCCAGATGGAGAAACAGCTTCCTGCTGTCTTCCTTCTCAAGTCCCTCCAGCACCAGCGGGGTGAATCCGTCCAGGGGCGCAAGACGCGAGGTGATGATCATGTCGCAGCCCCAGGATGCCAGGGTGCCAAGCGCGGGGTCCCGTCCGGCGGATTCACTCAGGTTGTCTATGAGCAGCAGTGTCTTTCCGCTGGACGGCTCCTCCAGAAGCCGGCGTGCGGCGCTCACCCTGTCCCGGGAAGATGTTTTCCTGAGGGCAGGGAAGGCCTGAACAAGGCTGGTGGAAAGTTTGCCTTCATACTGAACAAAAGCCAGCTGTGTCCAGATGCCGCTGTGTCTGAGCACCTGCAGCAGCTGACGCACGAATTCCGTTTTCCCGATTCCCCCGATGCCCTGTACAATGAGCTTTCCGCCCGCATGCATGATCTCCGCGGCACGGTTAAGCTCCTTTTCCCGGCCGAAAAAGCTTTCCGCCGGCATGGGCTGGACGCAGAGAGTACACTGGCGTTCCGAGATGACCTGGGGCTGACGGGAAAGGCGGTCCAGCGTATACAGCCGGTACAGTTCCGTCAGAGGTGTGCCTTCCGTCTCCGTCCGCAGGCGGTTCAGGTGCACATCCTGCATGCGGCTGCCATAGAGGGCGTACAGCGTCAGCCAGCTCAGCATGAGTCCGTGCCGGAACAGCATGGATGTGTCCGCACCGGAAGAACAGGATTCCCAGAGCCCCGTGAAAAACGGTTTCAGCGGTTCTTCCACCAGGAGGCCTTCCATATACGCCTTCAGGCGCAGGGTGAGTGCATCCGGTGCATAGTTCCATGCCTCCAGCCGGTCCATCCAGGCCTGGTTAAGCCGCATCAAGGCGCGCCGGCTGAGAGAAGTGGACAGATCGTCATACCATTTGTGCAGAAACCCGGCGTTGCCGCTGCTGTTGAGCAGCTTGGTCAGGGAGCGGCTGCGGCGCTGTGTGGCGTCGAAAACAGAAAGGTCCGTCCCCTCGGGCAGTCCCTTCTGAAAAAGCGTATGCCAGAACCGGGAAAGTGTCTGGCCGTACAGCTGCTTTTCAGGAAAAACAGCATAGGAATGGACAGGATAGTCCGGCTGCGTCAGCATGCGATACAGCGTTTTCAGGGTCAGGGGATGTTCATTTGTGCCATCTGTCCGGTTGTTTTCCACGATTCTGCCTCCTCAAACGCCTTTCCTTTTTTGCGGAACACATTGTAGAATACCGTAAAGCTGTGCGTCAAGAAAAAAAGGAAAAAGTGGCACGAAAAGCGAAAAAAGTGGCATGGAGGATCCTGCGCCCTGTCATATAATAGGGATGGAGTTATAACTAACATCTTATGACAGCATGGAAAGCCCGGGAGGATGCTTCCGGAAAAAGGGGCACAGGCCAGGGACGGCGGCATCCGGGCAGATGTGTATGGTATGTTTACAGGGATGGAGGAAATGCGGATGAAACATCGAGGTATCCTGATCGCTATTCTGTTCGTGCTGCTCTTTTCCGTGTCGGCCCTGGCGGAAGATACGGAAAATACGGAGAACACGGAAAATACGGAAAGCGTGTATATGCTTCCCGCGGAGCTGAAGAGGATCGAATCGCAGGCCTATCAGGGCATACATACGGATGTGGTGGTATTCCCGGATACCATCGAATACATCGCGGATGATGCGTTTGATGGCGCCTCCTTTGTGGGAAGCGGCCTAAAAGACATTTATGCGCAGGACTGGTGTCTGGAGCACGGTTTTGAATACCGGGCCATAACCACACCTGTGGAGGACTTTACCTGGAGGTCGGTATCCGGCGGTGTCGCCATTACCGGATACAAGGGCAGCGATCCCATCATTGTGATCCCCGAAAAGATCGAGGATAAAAATGTTGTCACCATTTACAGGCAGGCCTTTGAAAATCAGACGCAGCTTGAATCGGTCATCTTTCCGGATACCGTTGAGACCATCGCAAACGGCGCATTCAAAGGCTGCACCGGTCTGCGCTCCTTAAAGCTGGGGGACAGGACACAGACCATTGATGAGGATGCTTTCCGGGACTGCAGCGGCCTTAAGGATATTCAGTTCAATCAGGGACTGAAAAGCATAGGGAAAAATTCGTTCCGGGGCTGCACACAGCTTCAGCGTGCTGAACTGCCGTCTACCCTGAAAAGTCTGGGATGGGGCGCTTTCCAGAACTGTAGTGCACTTACCTACTTCGGGTATCCTGTCGGAATAGAGCAAGTGGGCGGCGTCTTCCTGTATGGCTGTACTTCTCTTAAGGAGATCACGGTGCCGGAAGGCGTGAAGAAGCTGATGGATTATTTCATCAGCAGCAATACAAGCATTACCACCGTGAACCTCCCTTCAACCCTGAAGGAAATCGGCTACCGGTCCTTTGCAGGCTCAACGGATCCGGATGGCAACCCCCTTGCCGGTGCCTGGTCCACCATTGATCTTCCCGACAGCGTGACAAAAATCGGGAAGGAAGCATTCATGGATGCCACCAACCTGACGGAAATCGAACTGCCGGAAAATCTTGAGCGCATTGAGGAAGCCGCGTTCAGGGGATGCACGGGACTTACATCCGTTGATTTCCCTGACACACTCACATATATGGGGTGGCGTGCTTTCCGTGACTGCACCGGACTGACCCACTTCGGATATCCGGTGGGCATCCGGGAAGTGGGCGGCGTCTTCCTGTATGGCTGTACTTCTCTCAAAGAGATCACGGTACCGGAAGGCGTCTACAAGCTGATGGATTATTTCATCAGCGGCAATACAACCATCACCACCGTGAATCTGCCTTCAACCCTGGAAGAAATCGGCTACCGGTCCTTTGCTGCGACAAAGAATGATGATGGCACCATTAATGCCGGCGCCTGGTCCACCATTGACCTTCCCGACAGCGTGGTGAAAATCGGGAAGGAAGCCTTCATGGATGCCACGAACCTGACGGAAATTGAACTGCCGGGGAAACTTGAACGCATTGAGGATAAAGCCTTCTGTGGATGCAGCGGACTTACATCCATTGATTTCCCGGATACACTCACGTCTCTGGGCTGGGCCTCTTTCGGTTACTGCAGGGGACTTACCCATTTCGGGTATCCTGTGGGCATCCGGGAAGTGGGCGGCACATTCCTGTTTGGCTGCGATTCCCTGACGGAAGTCACGGTGCCGGAAGGCGTGACAAAGCTGATGAATTATTTCATCTGCGGCAATTCCACCATCACAGAAGTGAACCTTCCCTCCACACTGAAGGAAATCGGTTACATGTCCTTCGCTGCAACAACGGATGGAACGCGTGGTATCTGGTCCACGATTCATATTCCGGAAGGTGTGACCACCATAGGGGAAAATGCGTTCAGAGGTGCCACGAACTTAACGGAAATTGACATTCCTGCCTCCGTTAAGACCATCGCCATGAGGGCATTTGACGGGTGCACGGGACTGAGTAACCTTACACTGCACGACGGCCTGGAATCCATCAATCACGGCGCTTTCCGGGGCTGCACCGCCCTTGAGGAGGTGTCGCTGCCGGATACGGTGACCACCATGGGTTCCTCCGTATTTGCCAACTGCACATCCCTGCGTTCCTTCCGCTCCTCCGTCAATTTTGAGAACATCTGGGTCGTGGGCGCCATGAACAGCCTGGCCAGCGAATTCCAGCCCGGCAGACTGTTTGCGGGATGCACATCCCTGACGGAAATTACCCTTCCCGAAGGCACAAGAGGCGTTGCACCCTATATCTTCGCCTGTTCTTCCATCGAAAAGGTGCATCTGCCGGATTCGGTTACGTATATCAGCTCCGGTGCGTTCCATGATGCCAAAAATCTGACAGAGATCAATTTCCCGGATGGCATGACCAACATCGGGTACGGCGCATTCCAGGGCTGCGAGAGCCTGCGCAAAGCCATGCTTCCGGACTCTGTCACCACCATTGGATCCCATGCCTTCATGAACTGCACAAGCCTGAAGGAGATCCATTTCCCCAAGAACTGGAGAGTCGTCAATATGCCGACCCTGAATGACACATGGGGCATTACCTACTTTGGTGCGGAAGTCGGAAACATCTTCGGCTATGACAATATGCTCACTTCCGTTACCATTCCGGACGGGGCCGCAGGCATTCCCTTCCATGCCTTTGAAAACTGCCAGGGACTCCGGGAAGTCATTGTGCCGGACAGTGTAACGCAGATCGGCACAGCTGCTTTCCGCAACTGTTCTGTGCTGCCCAAGGTGTATCTGTCACCTGCTGTTCAGAAAATCGACAGCAATGATATTTTCAGCGGCTGCGAGCGGCTGACGGTATGGTGCGAGTATGGCAGCGTGATACAGAACTTCTGTGAGAAAAATAAGGTGAAGTATTACTACCTGACACCTTCCGGCCTGTCCACGCCTTCCGGCAGCGTCTATGAAGGGGAGGGCGGCATATACGGCTATGCCCGTGCAAAACACTCGGGAGACGAAAGTGTTGTCTTAAGTGAGGTTCAGGCCACCATCTGGAAGGACGGCAGTGTTTACCGCCAGAAAACGGTGAACCCGGGTGTCACGGATTACAGCCTGGCGGATGAAATCCATACGGCGCTTAAGGTGTATACCCTGCCGCTGGGTTCCTACCGTTTTACTCTTACGGCCAAAACATCCTTAAGCAGCGAAACCTGGGCGGATCAGGCCTTCACCGTTGTTGAAAAAATACCGGTGTTTACATGGCTTGAGTACAAAGGCAATCCGACTTTTGTACCGGAAAACAGCAAGTACACGCTCAGCGGAAGAATCCTCTGCAACTTCCCCATTGAGGATGTGCAGATTGAAATTGAAAACAGCAGCGAGGGTGTGAAGAAATCCTATACGGTCAATCTGGCAAAAGCCTCCACGGAAGTTCTGCTGCATATAAAGGATATGGATGCCTCTGTTCTGGCAAACGGGGAAAACCGTGTCAGCTTCATTGCCACGGCAGCCGGAAAAACAGAGACAGTGCATACATTTTCCTTCATTGTGGCTACCACGGGGCTGATCACGGACGAGATCCGTCAGCAGACTGTTGCGTACTGCAAGGACAGTGACCAGTGGTCGCTGAGGAATTACAGCCTGAAGCTCAATGAGTTCATCACCACGCTGGACGGTTTGGATATGGTCTGTATGGCCTGGTCAGATTATACGGGCCGCACCAGGCAGTTCCTTGTGGACTGGTTTGGAAACAAGGATTATTCCACGTATCAGGTAAGGCTCTATGAAGCGGATATCGCTGAAATGATTCAGGAAATGTACAGCCAGGGGAAAGTTCCCGAGGTTGAGCTTCCCAAGGAATTCAAAGACCTGAAAGATCTGGCAAAACTGGAGGGCGGCGTCAGCAAGGCCATGGCTGAAGATATCCTTGCCAAATACAAGGATGAGTTGGTGCTGACCTGGGACAATAAAATAGCGAATCTCTTTCAGATTGAACTGGATAACCTGGACAAACTGGGCGAAATCTTTGATGTTGTGGACAAGGTGTATGACGGCGTGAAGTGGACCAATGTGGGCATAGACGCCATCTGCTCCATTTTCCAGGATCACAGGCAGGCACTTGAAGTGCTTGAAACCATACTGAGCACCAATGAGGGCGACACGTCCTTCAGAAAGGCTGTTGAGAATCTGGCCGAGGCATATCAGACGCAGTACGGCGCAGGACTGGCCAGAATCTGCAATGAGCTGACTGAGTATGCAACGGATAAGATTTTTTCGGAAATTGAAAAAACATTCTTAAACGGCATTGCAGGCGGAGGGGCGCCCTATCTGTCCATTGCCAATGTGGCAACGAAACTGATTCTGAAGCTCACGGGCGTATCAGACCATGGAGACGCATGGCAGACCTTCTATACCCGGTATTCATCCCAGCAGGCATGGGCGCAGATCTATCAGGACGCTGTAAGCAGCGTGGTCAGCGCAAAGGGAAATCCCACAGACGAACAGATCTCAGCTGTGCAGCTTGCCTTCACGGCATATAAAACAGCCACCGTCCGTGCCCTGGAAGCCGTGGCGGATGTGGACAAGAACAATGCCTCCGGCTGGCTGAATGACGCCGACGCGGTCCGGGCGCGGACAATGCCTGGACTGTAACGGCTACAGGGAGCATACAGGGCATGCCGTATCTGACTGACGAACCGTCTGCATATCAATCTGAACAGCGGCCTGAAATCGCAGGGCCTTAAGCTCCCGTATCGTTTCCCAGCCAAAAACAGGGACCTCTGCTGCATAAGCGGCAGGGTCCCTGTTTTAAGAAGACTTCCGGAAGACGGTCATGGCCCAGTGGGTGAAACATCTGTTCCCCTGTAGATCGTAAAATCCCCGGGTCTGCTTTCCGTGCCGGGGCAGCAGACCAGGGGAAGTTGAAAAGCATATAACAAAACCCGGGAGCAAGGTTTCTCCCGGGTTTGCTTAAGTCAATCCGTATCTGGACTGCGCTGTGTTTTCTGACAGCGCTTTTTATTTGCCAAAATCCAGGAATGCTTCCTACTGCTTTTCCCGGCTGTACATCAGCTCTTCCTTCTGGATGTCGTCCACGCAGGCATATGTTATGGAGTTCATGCAAAGCTGCTTGATTTCTTTTAGGCCAAGATCCCAGCATACGATGGCAGCAAAGAAATCATCTGTCAGGGTTTACCGTGGGATCTCGCAGTCCTGGGTGAGATTATAGCCGGTGATGTGTTCCTCATCAATTGCTGTATCAGCCTTCACCTCGTTGTTCTGAAAGCAGTCTTTGTGCTGCTGGGTTATGCCAAATAATAGCACGATGTATTTGATAATTTTGTAATTTTATATTATAATCATGAATGTAGATGCAAATAGATGGCACGGAGGTGCGGACAATGCTTTTAAACTTTTCCTGTGATAATTTTAAATCCTTCCGGGACGGTTTCCAATTCAACATGATCCCGGAGAAACGGATGACAGAGCTGGAGTATAGCATCCTCACCGAGGAGATTGCCGGAAAGAGAGAGAACGGGCTTTCCGCATCGGTAATTTATGGCCCGAATGCGGCGGGCAAGACTTCCATTGTACATGCAATGTCGTGTATGAGACAGTTTATACTCCGTGGAAATATAAGGGATGCTGCCGATGACCGCAGCGGCGATCATGTAAGCAGCGGGCTTGCTCTGGCTCCATTTGCATTCCGTGATAATGCTGCTCCGGTCAGGTTTGATGTTTCCTTCACGTCAGGGGGAAGGAAATATCGCTACATTCTGGCAGTTTTTCTTGGAGCTTTTCTTGAGAAGGATTCAGTAAGGTATGTTGATCGGGAGCAGCTCTATGTCAATGACGATCTTGTTTTCGACAGGACAAAGGACTCAGTCGACAAACTAAAGCTGAATGGAATCACTGACTGTTTGAATGTGGGGTATTCTCTGAAAGATGTTGAGAAAACCCGAAGGACGATGAGCAATAATGTAACGGCAGACAGTTTGCTTCTTGTTACGGATTTTTACTCTTTTTGCAGCAAGAAACTGGTCAGTGAGGTCCGACGGTGGTTTGAGGAGCAGTTTGTTGTAGTCAATTCCTCAGCGAGAATAAGGTTTTATCCAGGTGCGGCGGATGAAGGCCGGGCAATGATGAATGTGTATATGAATAAGATCGCACAGGAAGCCGGAATCATCGGGAGCGAGTTTGCTTATGTGAATGACCCGGAAACGCATACGACAAAACTCATGTCTGTGCTTCAGAAGAAGGACAGCAAACTATATGGTCTGGATGCGGACAGAATTGAGTCAGCAGGAACAATGCGCCTTATTTCTATCATGCCGGTAATCATTTCCGCATTACAAAAGGGCGCTGTGCTGGTGATGGATGAATTGGACGCCTCTTTGCATCCTGTGATTGTCATGAACCTGATTGAAATCTTTCACAATGATGGAGTCAATACGAATGGTGCGCAGATTATTTTCAATACGCATAACCCGATTTACCTCGACCACAGTCTTCTCAGACGTGACGAAATCAAATTTGTAGAGCGGGATAAGGAAACCAGATCAAGCAGTCTGTATGCGCTTTCGGATTTCAGAGCAAACGGCAAGGCAAGCGTACGGAAGACCAGTGACTATATGAAGAACTACTTTGTAAGCCGCTACGGTGCAATAGAGGATATTGACTTCACAGACATCATTGCTGATGTCCTGAAAGGGGCTGGGAGCGGTGATTAAGAAAGCTGCTTGTCAAACAGGGTCTCAAACCAGGTCCAGATGTCCTCAGCGTCCGCCCCGCCAAGAACGGTCCAATGCCTTTGCAGTTCCTCCCGGGAGATCAGCCCCTGCTCAAGGGCATCCCGGACCAGGCATTCGTCCTCTGTGACGTCATCTTTTGTCTCATGCAGGGAGAGATAGCAGCGGTTGCGCTGCGAGATGCCGATGTACAGGTCATCCCGGGATAAGACAAAAGAGAGCAACTCGTCAAAGGGCAGAAGCGCCAGACCGTGGATATGGAGATCCGCTCCCTTGGGCAGGGCTCGGCAGAAT
>CAMOVR010000133.1 GCA_946627565.1 uncultured Clostridia bacterium | reverse complement strand
ACCACAACCCGGGTGATCTTTTAACCATCGCCATTGTTTCATCCACGCTCCGGCCCTTATCCCCGAGGAAGACCGGGAACCAGAATGCAGGAAGGCAAGCCTGCCGCATATGATCATGAAATCTGTTCGCGGGTTTGGATAAACCGGATCAGCTTCCCAGGATCCTTCCGGCCATCAACGGGACTGTCCTCTTTCCAGACGATGACTCAGCCGGAATAGCCCCTGCCCGTGTACTGCGGAGTCCAGTTCTTCAGTACAGCCCGGGTGACTTCCGGATCAGAAGCCCGGCAGCTGTACATCTCTGTCAACTGCCCACCTGCCGAGGCAAGTGGACTTGTAACTTCCCAGTAGTGCAAACACCTTTCGGCTCTTACCTTTAGCTTATCCGATTTCTCGGACTTTCCTAAGTATTTGAACTTTCCTAAGTATTAATTTTGTCAGTGAACGTTCTGGTTACAGGCAGCTTAAGCTTCATGCATATCCGGAGCCAGGCACGCCAGAGAATTGAGCCTGTTTTTCTGGTTTCCTGCGCGTAAAAATTCCCTGTTGACAAGTATATCGGATAGCGATATACTTACCTCGCGATACATCGTGCGACGATATATCGAGCCTCGACAAAAAGGAGGTAACCACATGCCAGATCATCCGGCACTGACCGAATCCACTTATTACATTCTGCTTTCGCTGGTTAAGCCACGGCATGGCTATGGCATTATGCAGCAGGCTGAAGCCCTGTCCCGCGGACGCGTACATCTGGCGGCAGGCACGCTGTACGGTGCGCTGAATACCCTGTGCGAGAAGGGCTGGATTCTTCAGCTGCCTGCTGAGGACGACAGCCGCCGCAAAGATTACCAGCTGACAGAAAAGGGACTGAACGTCCTGAAAAAAGAAGTAGCCCGCCTGCGGGAGCTGGCGGACAACGGCAAAACAATACTGAAGGAGGAAACATAATGCAAAGCCGTACGATGTACAAATGGTTCTGGGTCTGGGAATTTGAGAAAGAAGACAACTGGCTCAACGACATGGCCATGAACGGGTGGGTACTGGACAGCGTGGACTTCTGCACCTACCGTTTTATCCGCTGCGAGCCCGGCGAATACAGCGTGCACACCGAAATGCACCCCGCGGATGATGCCTACCTGGATTTCATGCGGGAGACCGGCGCAGAATACGTGGGCCGCATGATGATGTGGATCTATTTCCGCAAAAAAACAGCAGACGGCCCCTTCGACCTCTTCTCCGATATCGATTCCCGCATCGATCATCTGAACAAGATTGGCCGGCTCCTGAGCATCGTCGGCGGTGCCAATCTGCTCATTGGCATTGCCAACTCCTTCAGCCCCTCCCGGCTGGGCTGGATCAACCTGCTGTGCGCCACGCTGTTGATGTACGCCCTGGGGCGCATCCACGGCAAAAAGGAAGCACTGGAAAAAGAAAGGATGCTGCACGAATGAACAAAAAGACCATTCTGACAGGCGGGATCTTTCTCGCCGCTGCGGGACTGATCCAGGTGATCGGATCCGTCTTTTCCCCCGGGCTGCATGATTTTATGAGTGCAGCCATGCCCTGGCTGTGCATCGGCGTTGGCCTGGCCGTTGCCATGGCCTCCATGCACGAAAAGGAATAACAAAACAGAACGCTCCCCCTGCAAAGACTGCCAGGCAGAAATCCGGCGGAGCCTCTGCCATGGAGCAGCGGTGCACTTCAAACCGCGCCGCATCCCCGCACCGGGATATTCCCATAAAGCAGTCCCACCGGCAGCCTTTGCAAAGAACGTTTTCCGGGCACAGACAGAAAAACAGTCCCTTGCAAAGGCTGCCGGCGGGATCCTGTTCACGTTTCGTTCGATTCTCTGTCTTCCTCCATGATTGCCTGACAGAAGGCTTCTATTTCCTCCCGCCGTGCCTCCACAGCATTCCTGTATTCCACGCCGCACAGGCCAAGACCCCTGCAGCACTCAATCTCCAGGTGCCCGTAAAAGTGCTCCATGGTGCAGATGATGCGTTCGCATTCCTTCATGCCCGGGCCGGTGCGCAGGGCAACCGCGAAGCCTTTTTTTCCGGGAGAGAGTACCGCATGGGGCTCATGGGTATTGCACCAGGGCGTGCAGCGGTCGATAAAGGCCTTGAACTGCCCGGGAACATCTGCCCAGTAAGAGGGAGAAACGCAGACAATGATATCCGCCCGCTCAAATTCTTCCATCAGGCGCCCCACATCGTCATACATGACACATGTGGCTGTCATATGGCAGCTTCTGCAACCTTTGCAGAATGCAAAGTGATAGTCGTCTATGCACACGCTGCGGACCGCAAAGTGCTCAGAAAGCTGCCGGACGATGATTCCGCAAACCTCTGCAGTCGCCCCGTCCCGGACGGGACTGCAGTTCATGATCAGTGCATTCATACGCTCCCCCCGTCAAATACTTTTCCTTCACCGGACGGTTTTGGCATGCATCCGTTTACTCCGCCAGGATTTTTAATCCTGCACCGCACGGATGATGGATTTCTTTCTCCGTCTCTGTCATGATGAAGCCAGCATATCCCTGCGGCTGAAATCTCTCATCCTTTCTTCTGCGCCTTCTCCCAGTCCTCCCGGATTATGGCATGCCATGCCTCGTCGCAGATGCCCTGGTTATTCCTGCCGCTTCTTCGGAGGATTCCTTCCTGGATCATGCCGGCTTTGCCCATTACACGGCCTGATTTGGGATTGCGGACATCGTGGCAGGCAGCAATGCGGTTCAGGGAGACTGTCTCAAACAGATACCGGATGACGGCCCTCAGGGCTTCCGGCATGATCCCCTGCCCCCAGAACACCCGGCCGATACAGTATCCAATGTCTGCCGCTTCCGTTTCCTCCAGCAGCTTCACCACGGAAATGCTGCCAATGATGCTACCTGTCTTTTTCCAGACGATGGCCCAGTTGAAATAGCCGCCGTCCCTATACCGCTCCATCCAGTTTTTCAGTACAGCCCGGGTGATGTCCACACTGCTGTGAGCCGGCCATGTCAGGAAGCGGGTGACTTCCGGATCGGATGCCCAGTTGCTGTACATATCCTCCGCATCTTCCGCAGTGAACCTGCGGAGGATCAGCCTTTCGGTTTCAATCCTTTGCGTTCCTGTCCTGTTCATGCTCTGCCTTACCATACAAACGGGATCACCTTATACCGGACCCGTTTTTTATATTCCGCATATCCCTCCAGCCCGTTTTCCAGTACCTGTTCCTCATTGCGGATACGCTTTGCGATGATCGGGATATACGCCAGTATGATCACAAAGGAAATGACAGAACCCAGCACCAGAGGCATGGAGAGAAACAGCAGGAGCGTACTCATGTACATCGGGTGCCGGACGATACCATACAGCCCGGTATCAACGACCTTCTGGTTCTCCTGCACCTCCACCGTGCGGGAGAGCCACACATTCTCCCTGAGTACCTCGGCATACAGTGCGTATGAGAGCAAAAAAACCACAGCAGAAGCAATGGAAACCCAGGATGGAAGGACGATCCAGCCGTACCTGAAATTAAGCCCTGCCACAATAAACGCAGCCAGGAACATAAGTCCGCTCATGGCGATCACGGTTTTCTGCTCTCCCTGCTTTTCCCTGACATCCAGCCTCCTGCGCAGAAGGTCTGGCGTTTTTTTCATCATGATCAGGCCGGCTATGAACATGGGGATAAAAAGAATCCCGATGAGCAGCCATGCCTGCCACCAGGCAAGGGTCCCCGCCGGCAGGAACAGCAGGAGAGCGACCATAACAAGACCGCTCAGGAACTTCACAATTGCCTGTACAAACAGTTTCGTGTCCATCTTATACCTCCTGATGATTTCGAAGCCACTGAACCGATTGTTTCAGTGCCTTAACTGTCTTGGTTTCCAGAACACACCGGGCATGCCTGCTCTGTGCCGTCCGGAGTCTTTCTGTCAGATCAATATCGCCGTCCCCCAGGGCGAGATGATTCCGCGGCGGCGTTTCCGTTCCGTCGTGGATGTGAAAATGGATCAGTCTGTCCGAATGCTCCATGATGAACGGAACATCCTTTTCGCCCGTGGCCCTGGAATGCCCGATATCCCAGGTCAGGCCGAACTTTCTGCTCATGAGGAGATATGCAATCGCCTTTTTCTCATAATCCCGGAAGCCATCCGTGTTTTCCAGGGCAATCATGATGCTGCTGTCACCGATCCATTCCTCACACAGGGAGCGGAACACAGCAAATGCCTGCATGTAATTTTCAAAATCCCGCTCATACATCTGCACTTTCCTGTCCGGCAGGGTAATGTAAATGCCGTGGTGCATGTGCATGTTCAGCGTCAGATTCTGCCGAGGATCGCCGTACCGGTCCCGGAGGGGCAGCAGTGCTTTGGCCACCAGGATGGTGCGCCGGACGGTTTCCAGATAAGCCTGTCTTACCAGCAGATTAAAATCCGCGATGTTCAGATTCTCGTCCAGATGAATGGTATAGTACAGATGATGCTGATCCCCGGTCCGGATCAGTTCGTCCGTCTCCTCCAGTCTGTCCACCTGATACTCCGGAAAGTTCATGTTGAGCTCTATAAAGTTCAGGCCCAGCGCCTGACACAGCGCCGCGTTTCCCTCAAGCGTCCGGTTCTCAATCAGCGTTGGCATACCATACTGCATAGCTGCCCTCCTTCTCTGGATGGCTCCCTTATTCTGTTCCGGCGTAAGCACATCTTCTTCCAAAATGCCGTTACTACAGGTCATGCCCCTGCTGCCCGGGTGCTGCATCTCCCCTGCCTTATCCGGCATACTGTCATCCGGATGCGGCACAGGAAAATGCATACCCGGGTCAGCACGTTTTTCTCACATCAGGGAGCCGGCACACAGGCACCGGCGCTCTGATGATAGTTTGTTCAGAACAGCTGCCCCGGCAGCTTCAGCTTCTGCCTGGGCGGAAATGCTTTGTCGAATTCTTCCACGTCGCCGTCTTTCACATAATATCCCTGCGGTGTCCGGTATACGCCGGTGATGCCATCAAGGTATCCCGGAATCAGTTCCCTGCAGAGGAAGAACGAGTCATCTGCATCCTCCAGTAGGTCATGGTAGCGAATGCCAAACCTGCGGGCATATGTGAAGCCGCTCTTTCCGTAGAAGCCGATATTCCCTTCGAACAGAACGGCACCGTATCCAAGCCCTGCTGCTTTCTTAAGGGACGCATCCAGCAGGGCCTTCCCGTACCCCCTGCGCCAGAGATCCGGCGCGATGCAGATCGGTCCCATGGTCAGGACAGGGATTACCCTCCCGTCATCCGCTTCGATGACGGTCTTCATGAACATGTTCTGCCCGATCAGCCTGCCATCCTGTTCCATGACGAAATCCAGTTCCCGGATGAACGCAGGATCATTCCGAAGCACATGGATCACATAATGCTCACTGCACCCCGGGCGGTACACGTTCCAGAACGCACTTCTTACCAGCGTTTCAACTTCCCTGCAGTCTTCGGGACGCTCCATACGAATGATAAAGTCATTTGTTTTCATTGTTTTTTTCCTCCTGAAAATACATTGACTGTCTTCTGCCTTTCCGGGAGGTCTGTGTGGATGATCTGCAAACCTCCCGGTCAGCAGACACGATCCGGTGTGTTGTACATTTTCATAAAGCAAGCTCCTTGAATGTAGAATATCATCAGGCCCGAAGGCTTAACGATCTGTTCTGCTCCTGATCCACCGGTCCAGAAACTGCATTTCCGCCTCCGTGTGGAACCAGTGTCCGCCTCCCTCCATGACGGTGAGAGACGCATGATGCGCCTGTGCAAAAGATGAGATGGTGCCAAGGGATGTCAGATTGTCTGCGCTTCCGTAAAGAATATCCGTGGGAACACGCCAGCTTACGGGATGTTCTCTCACATAGCAGAGGTATTTCCAGGACAGTTCTTCACCCATGTCCGTTTGAATTCTTTCCTTTTCCTTAAGCTCCTTCTCCGTGACAAGGGATACTTCCATGATACCGGAGATCAGCTTTTCCATGTCCACCACAGGGGAGATGAAAAATGCATGGGAAATGTCCTTTTCGATGTCTGCGTGCATGGCAAAGAACGCGCCGATACTGTTGGCAATCAGGATCACCCTGTCATAACCTGCCCTGCGCTTTGTGACAGCTTCATGGATCTCCCCTCCGGCTTCCCACGGGGTGGAACCCATATATTCAATGCCTTCCACAGCGCAGGATGGAAACAGCGGCCTGTAGTGGTCCGCCTCCACCCTGCTTCCGCCCCTGCCGTGGATGTATAAAACCGTGTCCGTTCCTTTCACCTCCTTTCCGTTCCTATGGCTCCCTTAAGACCCGCAGGCCCTATTGCTGCCCTCCGGAGATCCGGACAAAAGATACACTGCCTTTTGCCAGATGACCGGATACGGAGATGCGATATGTGCCTGATTCGGAGATTTCCAGCGTAAATTCTGCGCTCGTCTGTCCATTTCCCCGGTAAACCGGCTTATTTCCTTCCATGCCGATGGTCACATCCACATGTCCTTCTGTGTGTGACAGGGAAACCTGCAGCCGGTCGCCTTCCGTCAGGCTAAGATCTGCCGATTCCTCCCGGTTCAGCATGCTGTATTCCATCCGGAACGCAGATGCATCGGATACTCTGGTGCCGTCAAACACTTTCCCTGTCATGCAGCCGGTCAGCAGGAAAAGCAATGCGGTCATCACGCATATACCCGCTGCTTTCAGGCTGCGCTTAAGCGCTGTTTTTTCCTGCATGAATCCCATCACCTCTTTTCCCCTTCCGCTCAGACGCTTCGGGCCCGGCACCATGCCATTTGCCGCAGCATCTTCATCTTGGCGGTGCCGTACCATTCGAACGATCTTTCCTCAAAACCCATGTGCCTATAAAATGGCACAGCTTCTTTTGTGCTGATCCGTTCCAGACTGACCGTCCGGCCGGTAAAGCCGCTGAGATGCCCCGAACACTGCCCTGCCCAGAAAAAAGTCCGTGCTTTCCCGGATCATGGTGCCGTTCCCGGTTGTTTCTGGTTTAACGTTATACCTACAGATGCCTGTAAACCCGTGTCTCTTCCCCGCTGCCGTCCTCCCGCGCCGTGCACAGGAATTCCCAGCCATACTTTTCATAAAAACCGGTATGGTCCGTCACCAGGTACAGCGGCATGATGCCTTTTGCCCGCATATCTGACACCACAAGCTCCAGCAGCCTTCCGGCGATTCCCTGTCCCCGGAAGTCTTCTTCCGTATAGACGGCGCAGACATTCGGTGTAAGATCCTTCCGGTCGTGAAAATCGTTTTCTATGACGCCCAGTCCGCCCACAATACGGTTTCCCGTAAGGCACAGATACCAGCCGTATTCCGTCTCCCGGTTCAGATACGCTCTCATGCAGGCTAGGTATGCTTCCTTTGGCACACCCCATTTCTCATGGAACCACCCTGCAGCGTCCTCAAGAAGCTCCGGACACGCCCGCAGGGAGAGGAACCTGTATGCCTTAAGGTTTTGCGCGGCCTCCGGATTGTTCCGGGTGATGGCTGCAAGCTTTTCACACTCTCCCTTCTCCGCACAGTCCCCGCAGGTTTCAACACCTTTCCCCGCCGCGCACCGGCGTATCGGGCAAATGGCTTCGCAGTAAGGCGTTTTCGGCCCCTCGATCCGGCAGCCGCTGCAGTTTATCATCTCCGGCGTGATGGCCGCGCCGTTGAGTTCAGACCAGAGGGCGGCCACCTTTTCCCGAAGTGCGCTGTCATTCTGGACTGTGGCAATCCTGGCCTGACAGGTTTCGCAGTTCAGGCCGCAGTAAGCTGTATACCTGTTCATTTACCCATGCCTCCGTTCACGATGGCTGCATACTGTTCCTCCGGGATCATGGGGGAACCGATTTCATGGAGCAGTGCCCGGTCAATTTCTCCGTCTCTGGCGTACTTTATTCCCGCCTGCCTGACAAGGTCCAGCCTGGGGCCGGTCACGGACGCCGCCTCCGGCACGCTGAACATGGGGCTTTCGGGGATGGTGATGACGGTGTGGTTTTCCGGAAAACAAAGTTTGAACTGCGCCACGGCTGGCTCGAAGTTGTGTCTGCTGTTGGGAAAGCCGCAGCCGCAGATCATGAGGTACTTCAGATGGGAAAAGTCCGCCTGGCCTTCGTGCGCATAACGGTCCCCCACCTTCCGCATGGCCATGGAGGACAGGGGCATGGTGCGGTCCAGCAGTGCTTTCAGCGGTGCCGGCATGCCGTAGCAGTACAGAGGAAAGCTGAACACCAGCAGATCGCTTTTCAGTATTTCATTCAGAATGTCCCGCATATCGTCATCCTGCACGCACCTACCGCCGTTCATTTTGCAGGCAAAGCAGCCCCTGCAGTATTCGATATGAAGGTCAATGACATCTGTGACATGTATCTTTTGAGGCATATCTTCCTGCATTCCCTCCAGGAAAGCCCGGGTGATATGCATGGTGTCGCTCTTTTCGCCTTTGGGGCTGCCGTTGAAAACAAGGATCTTCATTCAGTTCTCACCTCTTTTTTCTTTTCCTGACAGGTGTTTCCGGATGCACAGGTTCTCATCCATTTCCTGCCTTTTATACACACGGTTTCCGTTTCTTTACAGACCGCTTGCAGCAAGAGCGATGCCGAAAGCGAGAAACACCACACCTAGCACGCGCAGCACTGCGGTATACCTTCTCTCCGGTCCGCTTCCGTCCTTTGTCTTCCTTTTCTCCGCAATCTTCCACCATGTCACTGGCGAAACAAGCAGCATGAAAAGGCCCATGGCACAAAGGATCATGCCGGCGATAACCTCCTGATTCATACCGTTCCCTCCCCTCCTGCCGTCTTCCCGGGCAGACTGCCCGAGGGAGACAGTGTCAGGCGGAAAAGCCCGTGCCGGTTGCAGCAGGCATACAGGCCGGAGACGCATCTGCGCTTAATCCGTGCCTCAGCATTGCCTTCCGGGTAAAGCTTCACGATCTGCACACCCTGATCCGACATGGCCGCAAAGAAGGAAATGTAATGCTCCCGGAAAGACGCAGGCTTATGCCTGATCCGGGACGTCGTAAAAATGGCCTTTGTGGAAATTCTCATTTCCCAGGGGCTGGGCAGTCAGCCTGAAGATCACGCACCCGTCCGGACACACGATGGTTTTTGTATATTTGCCCTCACCGCCCAGGTTTTCCAGGTCCCCTCCGCTTCGCACTGCCTCCATCAGGGGATAAAGCATCATCATGGTCTTTGAGCAGATGCCGTACCCGTCTTTGTTGACAGGGCATCCGTATGTGCAGGTGTATTCATCGCCGATTTCTTCTCCGTTGCGGCAGTACCGTTCCGTATGATCCCCCCGCAGGAAGCCTGTTACTTCCACATGAAACGCATATTCTTCGTCATACCACTTATGCATGGTGCACCTCCTGTCCGCATATCTTTCTGATGGTGTTGCCTGTCCGGATTGTCAGTTTTTCAGCAATGCCCTTTTCAGCAGTCCTCTTCCACCATCTGCACTTCTGGTAGCTGCTCAGATCATAGCTCCAGAAAATGACATCCTCGAATATGCCTGTCTGTTCCATTCCTTCGGACGGCTCGCCGATCAGATCGCAGATACGCTGCGGGGATTCTTCCGTCAGGATAAAAATGAGATTATGGTATCTGCTTTTATCCTCCGTGTCCCACCATGCGGGCGCGTGACCCAGCACGTTTTCAAGATGCCGGATCTTCACGACACCCACGGGAATCTCATACCCGAAAGATGTCCGGATCTGTTCTGTGATCTGACTTCCCATCTGATTCCTGTCATCCCCTGCACATGAGAAAAGAACATTGCCGCTGTTCAGAATTGTTTTCACATCGGTAAAGCCCATATCGCAGAACACCTGCCGCAGTTCAGCCATGGGAATCCTGTTTTTCCCGCTCTGATTGACGCCCCGCAAAAGTGCAGCGTACCGTTCCAAATGGATCTGCTCTGTCATCTGAACACCTCCGCATCAGCACTCTTCCAGAATCCTCAGTCCTTCCTGGCAGTCCTGTCCCAGGATCTCCTGCGTCCTGGTGAAATCATACTTTTCATGGAGCCGGTCCATTGCCCTGAGGAATTCCTTCTTGCCGTGTTTCCGGATGTACATGGCCTGGGCCCTGGCTGCGTTTGCTCCGTCGTTTTCAGGGGTGTAGAAACCCTTTTCACAGGTTTCCAGCTGGCTGCATGCATAACAGCCGTCGATACCTTTTTCCGTGCAGCAGACTGTATTGGGGCACTTTCCATCCGGCGAAACCTTGGCAAACGAACAGGTGTTGTACGCCGTCCGGCAGGAGCCGCACCATTGACTCAGAAAGCAGTGATTGCAGGAAAAGCCGCAGCAGGCAATGGGGTCCACGCCCTTCCGGGCCAGGGTGCAGAGCCTGTTTTTGATGCGCCGCATTGCCTCAATGTGCATGATCCAGTGCCGGCTGAAGGGCATCCGGATAAGCCCCTGCACGTCCCTACCGCACCAGTATGCGATAAGCCAGACGGCATTCTCATCTTCGCTTATACACCCGGTGCGCTTCAGCTTTTCCACCATATCCTCCCCGAACCTGCGTTTCATGTCAGAAAACGTTAAGCCTGTCAGGATCCGGTCCGTGGAACTCATGACTTCCTGCCCGTACCGGTACAGCGCCTGGATGTCCAGCTTTCCGGAAAACTCCATGATTTCCTCACCTGCAAGTTCGTTGCCTGTGGTGATGAGCGGGGAATGGATGGCAGCCTGGAAACTGTCTCTGAACAGCACCTGCTGATCCTCTGCGATCATCTCATGGGCCACAATATCCTCAATGCGGAAAATATGCCAGATGGAATAGGCCAGTGTCTTGCTGTGATAGCCTTTTG
>CAMOVR010000132.1 GCA_946627565.1 uncultured Clostridia bacterium | reverse complement strand
CAAACGGCGATGTCTACGAAGGTGAATTCAGGGAAGACGCCATCTCCGGTCAGGGGAAAATGACCTGTGCAAACGGTGACGTCTATGAAGGTGCCTGGCAGGCCGGAAAGAAGAGCGGCACGGGCAAAATGACCTTTGCAAACGGCGATGTCTACGAAGGTGAATTCAGGGAAGACGCCATCTCCGGTCAGGGCAAGATGACCTACGCAAACGGTGACGTCTATGAAGGTGCCTGGCAGGCCGGAAAGAAGAACGGCACGGGCAAAATGACCTATGCTGACGGCAGTGTCTTTGAAGGTGAATTCAAGGATGACGCCGTCTCCAGCCAGGGCAAAATGACCTCTGCAAACGGAGATGTCTATGAGGGTGCCTGGCAGGGCGGTCAGAAGAGCGGCCAGGGAAAAATGACCTTTGCAAACGGCGATGTGTACGAAGGTGAATTCAGGGAAGGCGCCATCTCCGGCCAGGGCAAAATGACCTATGCAGGCGGCGACGTCTATGAAGGTGCCTGGCAGGCTGGAAAGAAGAACGGCCAGGGAAAGATGACCTATGCCGACGGCAAAGTCTATGAAGGCGAATTCAAGGACGACAAGTACAACGGCCAGGGTAAAATCACCTATTCCACCGGCGACGTTTACGAAGGCCAGTGGAAGGATGGAACCTTTGACGGCCAGGGCAGGTATGTCTGGACGGACGGCAGTGTCTATGAAGGCGAGTACAAGGACGACAAGTACAACGGCCACGGCAAAATGACCTGGGCAGACGGCAGCGTCTATGAAGGCGAATTCAAGAACGATAAAAAAGACGGTCAGGGCAAATACCTGGCTGCTGACGGTGCCGTATATGAAGGTCAGTGGAAAAATGACATGACCAACGGCCAGGGCAAAATGACCTATGCCAATGGTCCTGTCTATGAAGGTGAATGGAAAAACAACAAGATCAGCGGCCAGGGCAAGATGACCTATGCAAACGGCGACATCTATGAAGGCGCCTGGCAGGATGACAGAATCAACGGCATGGGCAAAATGACCTATGCGGGCGGCAACATCTACGAAGGCGAATGGCAGATCGGAAAGAAAAACGGCCAGGGCACCATGACCTATGCAAACGGCGACATCTATGAAGGCGCCTGGCAGGAAGACAAACGGCAGGGCCAGGGCAAACTGACCTGTGCGGACGGCAGTGTCTACGAAGGTACCTGGAAAGAGGACAAGTTTGACGGCCAGGGCACCATGACCTACGCAAGTGGCGACATCTACGAAGGCACCTGGGCCGGCGGTCAGAAGAACGGCCAGGGCAAAATGACCTTTGCAAACGGTGACGTCTATGAAGGCAAATGGACGGAAGACAAGAAAACGGACGAAGGAAAGTATACATGGGCAAGCGGTGACGTCTACGAAGGCGGCATGAAAGAGTGGCTGCGCCATGGCAAGGGCAGGATGGTCTGGGCTGACGGCGTCGTATACGAAGGCGAATGGAAGGACAATGAAATCCATGGCCAGGGAACGATACAGTGGCCGGATGGAACCGTCTACGAAGGTGCATGGGAGAACGGCAAAAAGAACGGCCAGGGCAAAATGACCTATCCCGACGGCAATGTGTATGAAGGCACATGGACAGAGGATGTCAGCAGCCAGGGCAAAATGACCTATACAAACGGTGACGTCTATGAAGGCGAATGGGCAGACGGCCAGAAGAACGGCCAGGGCAAAATGACCTATGCTGGCGGAAATGTCTACGAAGGTGCCTGGAAAGATGATATGGCCAATGGCCAGGGCAAAATGACCTATGCCGGCGGAGACGTCTACGAAGGCAGCTGGCAGAACGGCCAGAGAGTCGGACAGGGGACATATACCTGGGTCAACGGCGACACCTATGAAGGCACCTGGCAGAATGATCAGAGAAATGGCCAGGGCAAATATACATGGCCCACTGGCGATGTTTTCGAAGGTGAATGGAAAGAAAATCAGAAAGCAGACAGCGGCAGGTATACCTGGGCCAATGGCGATGTCTATGAAGGTGAATGGAAACAGTGGCAGAGGCATGGCCAGGGCAGAATGAACTGGGCGGACGGCACTGTCTATGAAGGCGAATGGAAAGACAACGTCATGAACGGTCAGGGCAGGATGTCATGGCCTGACGGCTCTGTCTATGAAGGTGAATACAAGGATGGACTGAGACACGGCCATGGCAGAATAAGCTATGCAACCGGCGGTGTCTATGAGGGCGAATGGAAAGAGGATGAAAAGGCAGAAGAAGCTCCCGGTTCCGTACGCGTGCAGTGATGTGCAGGCAGGAACAAAAAAGCTTTCTGCTTAAATCATCATGGATTTGACAGGTGCCCCTGCTCATGATTCCTGGGCAGGGGCCCTGATTTGTCTGACTGAAAAAGGAGAATCCGGAAATGCTCTATATTGTGTCACTGTATAATAAAAAGGATCGCTACATCTATGAAGAAGATGTTTTCATTACGACGCGCAAGGCAGAAGCTGAAAAAAAGTATGCTGAGCTGAAGGCAGGGACGCCGGGCATATACGTTATTGACAAGGTCCGCCTGACCGTTCCCAAAGACAGGGATGCGAAAGAATTCTTTGACCAGTATATAGATGACCATGAGGGAGAATATCCTTCCCTGGGACGATATATGCCGGACGATGACTGGGAACCATTCGAGGAGCTTTTTGAAGCTTCGGATGAGGATGAGGCCTGAGCAGGGCATTGGAATGATGCGAAGGAAAGAAGATTCCTGCTGCGGAGAGGCTTCTCCATGCCATCCGGCACAGACACGTAAAGCCCCGGGCTGTTTAACACACCCCGGGGCTTTATGATTTGACAGGTATGCGGTCCGTGCGGGTTCGTGCCCATGGATGTTTCAGGGACTGTGGCTGCATGCTCGCGGGATCCGGGATGACAGAGCCGGAATCATAGAATTCTTATGTGGCTTACAAACAGACTGACACAAAGATTGGGGAGAAACAATTTACTCACACTTTTTTTGAAACACCATAAACCGGTAAAAGTATAAAATTTGGAAACTGTAAATACAACAGATATGGATTTATACAGAATAATTCTCAATTTATTACAAATTGACATAAAATAACACAACAATCCAACTTATATTTGGCACTGAAAGTATAAAAAATGTTTCACAAAATAGCAATAATAATGAACGGAAGTATCAAATACTGGAGAAAAATCACATAAGAATCATACATGGAGCAGATGCGGATGACAGAGCAGACGGTTTGTCGATAACATGAAAACGAAATACGGTACAAAGAGCAAATACAAAACCAGAATATGTTGCATCGTTACATACATTTCAGGTACGGTAAACAGAGCAAAATGTCAGCAGATTTTAAGGCATTTCATATGCTTATGTGAAACAGTCTGGCTGTCCGGGAGAAAACAAACAGACAGACTGAAAGGGCATATACATGATTCAGCATGTCTGATGTATGGAAAATAAGACTGAAAATCGAAGGCAAAGCGTGGAAAAAGACAGCAGAGAAGACCCGTTGAAGACGAAAAATCCGGAAAAAAGGAACAGCCGATGAGGATCTGGAACATGGCTTGTAAGAAGTATTTTTTCAGGAAATGCCATCCTGCATTATTATCACCGGATTCGGACAGCACCCGGGCATCCGGTGAGACATGAACCCGCTTTTCCCTGCTCCGGTCTTTACGGCTTAACAGCTTCCTGCAGTTGCGGTAGAATCATAAAGCAAAGAAAAGGAAACAGCTGCATACAATGCCTGCAGGCCGTCTGACAGGAATGTATATGATTATATTCTGCCTGAAATGATGCGGATCCGTATTCTTATACAACTGTTCCGGAGCGTACCGGGGCCGTGCATGGCATGGAAAGGAAGGGAAAAAGCATGTTTACACCGGATAAGATAGCGCTCTGCGGTCTTGACTGCACTCTGTGCGCCAGGGCACAGGATCCGCAGCGTCCCTGCCCGGGATGCAAAGGACCGGATGAGAACAAACCGGAATTCTGCCGTGAAAGATGCGGCATCATTCGCTGCCCGGAACGCAGAGAGAAGGGATACAGGTTCTGCGATGTCTGCAGGGATTATCCCTGCGCAGATGTGATGGAAAAGGAAAACCGCTACACGTCCCAGTATCCGCTCAGGGAGCCTCCCGTGCAGAACCTGCGGGATATCCGGACCATGGGGATGGACGCCTTTCTGGAAAAGGAAAGGGAGAGATGGAGCTGCAGGGTGTGCAAAGGCCCTGTCTGTGTACATACCGGTATCTGCGGAAAGTGCGGCAGAAAATACGGCCGGCTGTGTGAATGATGGACCGGAATGTGCAGCAGAATGGATGATGAAACCGGTTTATGGTAAAATGCGGCTGAACAACCCTCTGATGTGTGCTTTGCTGCACATACAGACAAACTGAACGGTAACCGGGAAAAGCACATGTCATGACACGCATGGCGCAGGAGGGGCGGACGTAAGCCCCTTACCTGCCGAAAGGAGTAATTGTATGTCTGTCCTGAAGAAGGTTCTGTCTGTTCTTTTGTGCCTGTGCATGGTTTTCTCTTTCATGAACCTTGCATTTGCTGAAGCAGGCAATGAGATCACGCTGAGCGTTATGATTCCGGATTTCTATTCGTATTCTGACTGGATGACCCTGGAAGAGGGCAACCCTGTGCTGCAGGCCATCTATGAGGCAACCGGCGTGAAACTGAATATAACCTGGGTGCCGAATACGAACTATACAGAGAGGACTATGCTTGCCATAGCAAGTTACGACATGCCGGATATCATGGTTCTGCAGGATCCCCGGAGCAGCCTCATCATAAGTGCTGCCCGGTCAGGTGCCTTCTGGGATCTGACGGATCTGTACAAAAAGTATCCGAATCTTGCCCAGGGACAGGCATCCATCTACGGAAATACCGCCATAGACGGCAGGATCTACGGCATTTACCGTGCTCGCGCCTATGCCCGTGCGGGTATCTATTACCGCAATGACTATGCTGCCAAGGCCGGCATCACCAAAGCGCCCACCAACGTGGCCGAGTTCAAGGAACTTTGCTTTGCACTGGCAGGACTGGAGAACATGTACGCCATCAACATGTGCAAATATGTGGCCGGCACCATAGGCATTGTCACCGTCATGTTCGGTGCACCCTGCCAGTACGGCAGAGACGCACAGGGCAATCTGTACCCTGCCTGGGAAGACGAAAAGTTCCAGGAAGGCCTGGATTTCCTCCGGGAACTGTACGCTGCCGGCGGCATTGACCCGAATTTCATGAACATCGAAACGAGCCAGTGGGATGCAGCTGAACGCTGCAATCCTCCCAAGGCTCTTATGCGTCTTGACGTCCTTGACGGCGGCTACCGCTATGAAGAGTGGCTGGAAAATAATCTGGGTGTAGACCCCGGCAATCCCGTGGTTACCATGCTGACAGCCCTGCCCAACAGCGATGGAAAGATCCAGATCTGGCCCCAGAATACCGGTGCCAGCGGTCAGGTCGCCGTCACAAAATCTGTCAGCGAAGCGGAGCTGCCCGCAGTGCTCAGTTTTCTTGACTGGTGCAACAGCTCTGAAGGTCAGAACATTCTTCAGAACGGACTGGAAGGTGTGAACTACTGGTTCCACGCAGACGGCTCCCGCCGTACCTATCCTGAAGGTGAAGAGGAGAATGCCTCCCAGTATACGGAGTACAACAACAAGGTGCTGCATTCTCTCAGCCAGCTGGCCATGAACGTCAGCGGCGGTCAGGCTGCATCCACATCCCAGAGCGCCCTGCGGGAGTGGTACAACCAGAATCTGATCGATAATGCCCAGTATGTCATTTCCAATCCCGCTCTGACACTGGACAGTGAGACGTATAATGCTGTGGGCCCGGCCCTGTCTCAGGAAGTGGAAGATGCGCAGATTGCGTATATTGCAGGCCGGATTGATCTTGCAGGCCTTAAGGCAGTGTATGAGAACTGGCATACCGGCGGCGGTAACCAAATCCTGGAAGAATACCAGGAGGATTATGCCAGCGATATTCTGCCGTATCTGAAGGTAAACATGCCCCTTGCTCTGACTGTGATCCAGGATGAGGCCTTCATGGGGGATACCATGCTGGGATCTGTTGTGATCCAGGAGGGATGCACATCCATCGGTGCCCGGGCGTTTGCCGGTGCGAAGGGTCTGTCCATTTCTCTTCCGGCTTCCCTTACGGCAATTGATGATACATCTTTTGAAAATGCTGCATTTAATGTCATATATGTTGTAAGCGGTTCCTATGCGGATCAGTGGTGCCAGCAGAAGGGACTGACGACAAAGAAGCAGTGAGGTCTTTTCACTGTGACACCTGCATAGATCTCCGGATCTTTTCCGCCACAGGTATGGCATCAGGACAGGAAGTGAAAACGTATACAGAGCCAGCTTTTTGCAACCCTGCCGGTAAGACGGTTATCCATGCATTCCCATATTTGCACATTTGAAAATGCAGGAGACGGTGGATCACCGCTCCTGCATATTCAGTTTTTCCCGGATTCACCTCAAGCAGGTCAAACCCGGAGGACCGCTTATCTGGGCCAGCGCTCTTCTGCACAGGGAAGAGCAGGAAAGACTGCATGGGGTTCTGTCTGATACCAGTAACAGACACTGGTGTAATCATCCTGGCGTTCAAAGAGACCGTGGGGCCCGCGGGGGCCGGATCCGATCTGCTGTACGGTCACCTTCAGTTCATCCTGAAACAGGATGGGATCGGGAATATGCCAGCGGTACAGACTCCGCATGGGCGGAACATCCCTCTGAAAGTATTCTGCATGAAAGGTGTCCTCACAGGAATAGAAGGGATATCCCATATAAGGGGTGCAGTAGGTTTTTTCCTGCATGTGCCCTTTTTCATTGACAGATCCGCCGAAGGACCATGCACCGCCGAAATAATCCTCCAGTCCGGTGGAACACTGGGAGGGATATTCCCTGTCGCCGTCGGTATAGAACTTCACTTCGCCCTCGCCCCACCAGTAGCGCTCCAGGGACTGAATCATCAGATGGGTTCCCACATAGTGTCCTCTTCCCCGGACCCCGTCCAGCAGCACGTAATCCTGCTGAAGTTCTGTCAGCTTCTGGCGGCGCCACTGGGCGTGGAACGTGCCGGCGTTCTGAACGGGCTCATCCAGCAGGGTGTAATCAATCTGGAAAAAGAAACCGTGAATGTCTCCGGCATGCTGGTTTTCCACCGTAATGCGTGCGCGGGAGGAAAAGGGCATGGGCAGAAAACAGTTCATGCCGCGGCGGGGGTTGACGGCCATGGGAAGGGAACAGACTTCATATCCCCGTCCGAATCCATTGAGGAAAAAATCACCCAGAGGCACTTCCACTGAGGGGGATTCCTCTCCGTCCCAGTACATTCTGAGTACCAGGTCCCGAAGGACAAAATGCCCTTTGTCTGTTTCATCCGTTACGGTCACCCAGATGTGCCGGATCATGCCGCTGCCGCAGACATCCATCAGGGTTTCCGTACTTCCTGACAAAATGGTGTCGATGCAGGGTGAGCCCTTCCGGGAGTGTCCCAGCGGGCTGTCCGCCCGGCAGGCGTTTCCTTTTTCACCCGTCCGGTTCTCAGCGTTGATGGAGCATGAACGGCCCGGTTTGAAAAGCGGAAGCGTGCCAAGAGCATCAAAAGACCAGGGAATCATAAAGCGGTGTCTCCCATCTTATTCATATGTGAATCTCCATGCCTGTGTGTGCATGGAGATGCTTTATGGTGTTCAGGCAGGGAACGGTCAGGTTCCTTCCTTCTTCGTTTCTTCGCTGCCCTGACCGCTTCTTGTGGAAGTGCCCTTCACCAGGGTGAGATTGTCCAGCAGAATCTGCGCATCCGGCGTTTCACCGTTCAGAAGGCGCATCATGCTGTCCACAATCCTGTCAGCCAGTTCCTCATAGGGCTGCCGGATGACGGTAAGCTGAGGACACATCACGGCTGCGGCAGCCGTGCCGTCGTATCCCACCACCTGGATATCCCCGGGGACGGAATACCCGCGCTGCCTGGCGCAGTGGATGATTTCTATGGCATACAGATCTGTGGCAAAATAGCTGTCAATGTCCGGATACTGGTCAAAGGCGCTTTCCACCATACTGCGTCCGGAGGTGATATCCGTAAAGTTGTTGACCAGGGGCATGGAAATGCATTCACAGTCTGCTGCCATCATTTCCTCCATGAAGGAACGGTGGCGCTTGACAGCGTCCGTCTTGGCGGACATGTCGCCCACCACCTGAATGACCCGCCTGCATCCGCCCTCCAGAATGGCCCTGGCGGCCATGCGCCCGCCCAGGCTGTGGTTGGCTGCCACGGAAACGTTGGCACCCAGCATGCGGGTATCGAAAGAAACAATGGGGATGTTCATGCCTTCGTATTTCTGATCCGAAAGACAGGGACTGCCGATGATGATGCCATCCACCCGGTTCTGTCTGAAGATATCGAAAATATCGCTTTCCTGACCGGGGTTGCCCTCTGTGGTACACAGCAGGATATGGTACCCCAGATGATAAAGCCGGGTCTCCAGCATCTGGGTGATCTGTGAAAAGAAGGGGTGGCAGATGCTGGGGACCACAAGGCCGATGATTTTTGTACGGGCATTGTAGAGGCTGCGGGCCAGCTGGTTGGGGGAGTAATTGAGTTCCTCAATGGCCTGGGCAATTTTTTTGCGGGTATCCTTGGAAATATACCCCCGGTTGTTCAGCGTACGGGAAACGGTGGTAACGGAAACACCTGCTTTTTCTGCTACATCATGAATGGTGACTGCCATACTGTATACTCCTGCGCACTGATATAAACAGCAGGCAGTTTAACATGAAAACAGGATATGTCAATCTTGCGTCATATGGTACCTGATGTATGTGATTCCTGCTGGGGAGGGACAAAATCTGCCTGCGGATCTCCGGAAAAGCTGTATTTTTCTGCAAAAGCCTCCATGGACAGCGGCACGGAATAGCAGTATCCCTGGAGATAATCACATCCTATGGCTGCCATGGCTTCTTCCATTTCCCTGTTTTCAATGCCCTCGGCCGTGACGGTAAAGCCCATCTGCCGGAAGGCCCGGACCAGGGCGGGCAGCAGGGGATCCCGGTTGCGGATGTAATCCCAGACGATGCTCATGTCAAGCTTGATGCTGGAAAAAGGATATTCCATGACCTGGTGGAGATTTGAAAAGCCGGAGCCGTAATCATCCAGGGCCAGATGAAACCCGCACTGAAGCAGCTTTTCCATCTGACGGGCCTGCTTCATGTAGTTGATCATGCTTTCCTCTGTGATTTCCAGATGAATCAGGTCGGCAGGCACGCCGTATTCGCTGAGGATATCGGAAAAAGAGCCGGGGAGGGAGGACTGCATGCACTGAAGCGGGGAAAGGTTCACGTTGATCCAGTGAAGACCCATGGCCCGGATATCATGGGTTTTTATAAAGATGCATACCCTGCGGAGCACCTGTTCCCCGAGACGGTTGATGCGGCCGTTCTTTTCTGCCAGGGGAATGAACATGCCCGGGGCAATCAGACGACCGTCATCATCCCGCAGACGGGCCAGGGCTTCCGCCGCATGGATGGCCCGGGTTGTGCCTGAATAGATGGGCTGCAGGAAGACTTCCAGGGAATCGTGGTCCAGGGCTCTGTCCAGACAGCGCTTGATTTCAATCTGCCGCCCGATTTCCTTAAGTGCTTCCTTCGGCATCAGGACCTGTTCGGTGTCTGTGCTGCTGCCGGCCTCATCCAGGGCATAAAGCAGGGTGCTGATAATCCCGTCGGAGGGCACGTCCTGTTCCGTGAGCCCCATTTCCACATATGTCACAGAGAGGTTCATATCCGCACTTTCCGCCTGCCAGGGCAGCTGGAAACGCCCGGAGATGATGCTGCGCACAGCGTTCCAGTCCGCGTTTTCCGGACCGGTGAGGGCGAAATTGCCACCGCGCAGGTAGAAGAGCAGAAACTCCGGAAACTGTTTTACCAGAAAGCTGATGATCAGGCGGAGGCCTTTGTCCATCTGGGAACCGCCGTACATGCTCCGCTCATCGTTGTAGTTTCGGATGGCAAAACCGAGAACCCGGCTTCCTCTGCGGTGCATGGGATCGTCCAGCCAGTCGGTGAAGGCCCTGGTGTTGAAAGCCGGACCCCGGTCTGTGATGTACAGGTCGGGGTTTTCGAAGGAGAGAAAGATGACCAGTATGGCCAGAAGACAGAAGAAGTTCATGACCAGATACTGGGGGAAAAGAATGCGTGCGCCGTTGCCGGCTGCCAGAATGAGGTGATAGGCAAAGGCGCTGACCAGGGCGCCCCGGCGGAGCTTCTTCCTGTGCCGGATGAGAAGACATATGCCCACGAACAGGTAAAAGAAGGAGCAGACGGGGAGAATGTCATACAGGGGCCCCCGGTGGTAGCCAAGGCTGTCTATGGTATAGACAGCGCCTGTGAGGGGGCTGGAGAGGACAGTCAGTTCGGAAAGAAGAAAAACAGAACAGGAAAAAAGCTTTTTTAAAGGACTCCAGCGTGTGTCAGTCTTCAGCAGCGCCAGGGTAAGATGGAAAAAGCACAGCACCCTGAAGAGAAACGCCATGAAATACAGCAGGTTCAGGACAGACACCAGAGGAAGGGGCAGAATCGTATGATTTTCGTCTGCCATGCTGGATGCCAGGTCCAGCAAAACGGTGGCGATATCTGTGAAGATCAGGTTCAGGAAGGCCTTGTTCATCCGGTTGGGAAGCATGGGGCGGAAAAAGAAATAGACCAGAAGGATGAAAAGTACGGCCATGCTGGGATAGACAAAGTCAAAGTTCCACATATAGCTTGCTCCGCTCTGAAGTGATGGGGAAGCCGCGGCACGGCTGTCTGCCACAGAAGTGGGGTTAAAAG
>CAMOVR010000131.1 GCA_946627565.1 uncultured Clostridia bacterium | reverse complement strand
TCCTCAAAGAAGCGGTTCAGTTCATCGCACTGCGGATACCCCAGGAAAAACCTGTCCCCGGCGGGACAGTCGTGGGTAAAGATATAATCAATCTTCCCGTGCTCCCGGATATATGCCCGCAGGCGCTTCATGCCCTCTTCCATCTCTTCCTTCGTGGGCATCTCCTGTTCCCACCAGGAGATGCCCTTTACCCGGATCATGAGACCCTGTTTTTTCCTGTATGCCCGTTCAAAAGAAGCTTTGTCCGGATAGTCCGCCGGATCCAGGATACCGTCCCGGATGTCATGGCTCCGGGCTCCGCCAAAGGCAAAGCAGGCAAGGCCGTCAAGATCAAAGACCCAGCCCCGCTCCAGCATCATTACGGAAGGTCTCAGCACCCGGACCATGCCTCCGTGCCAGTCTCTCTGCTCATAGCCTCTGCGGAGCTTTTCCTTCTCCGTCTCCGGCATCCCGCTGTACAGCCAGGACTTCAGAAGTCTCTCATCCCGGCAGCCTGTGAGCCGGTCATAGTTTTCATGATTCCCAGGTACAAACACTGTGGTGAAAGGCTTCTTTTCCAGCCAGTCAAGGGCATGCCTTTCCTCCGGGGACTCGCAGAATTTCTTCCGTTCGCTCTCCCAGACACCGCCGAAATCCCCCAGGATCACAACAAAGTCATCCTTGCTCATGTCCTTCTGTTCCGGAAAAGCATCTGTGCTCAGACGGCTCATGAATCCATCCACGGAAAACAGGCCATACCTGGAACTGCCGTGGGTATCTCCGGTTACATAAACAGCCATCCTTTTCCTCCTTTTTCCTCCTTTTCCTTCCCTTTTCTTCTGCTGCCGTCCGCCTTTTCCTGCCTGAGGGCAGTCCCTGACCATCTTTTCAAAAAACCGGATATCTGCTATAGTTTCCGTACACGGAGTTTACGTCAGAGGATGCTGCATCTGCGTAACTACCGCATGAAAGAGCCGCAGGAGGCCAAATACGATGGACTGGATCTATGAAGAGCATTACGAACAGGATATGCAGGAGCGGGCTGTACCCTATGTCATGGCCCGCATGACATCCGGCTGGGATGAACGCGTGGAGGGGCAGAAGATCTATTATGAATATTACCACGCTGACAACCCCAGGGCCGTGATCGTCCTCCAGCACGGCTTCACCGAATCTGTCAGGAAATACACGGAATCCGTCTACTATATGCTGCAGGCCGGTTTCGATGTCTGGGGCATGGATGCCCGGGGCCACGGAAAGTCCTGCCGGCACACGGATAACCCTTATGTGGTGCACGTTCTTCACTTTGAAGATTATGTCCAGGACCTGGTGCATCTGACGGAGACAAAGGTGAAACCCGCCTCCCGGGGTCTGCCCCTGTACATTTACGGCCATTCCATGGGCGGCTGCATCAGCACGCTGACGATACAGGAACATCCTGACCTGTTTGAGAAGGCCGTGCTCTCATCCCCCATGCTGGGCCTCTCCTTTGGCGCTCTCCCGCCTTCTGTGGTCTACAGCGCCGGGTTTGTCATGGGCATTCCCTCCCATCGCCGCAATCCCCTCTCCCCCGTTACCAGTTTCCAGACCGAGCCGGACTTTGAAGGCTCCTGTGATTCTTCCCTCTGCCGGTACCTGTATTACCACCAGCGGCGCGTTAAGGATCCGCAGCTGCAGACCAGCACCTCCTCCATCGGCTGGGGCATGGAAGCCATCCACGCCTGCAGGCGGGCAGTGAAGAAGGCAAATACCGACAAAATCCGGATCCCCGTGCTCCTGATGCAGGCCGGAAACGATACAGTGGTGAAAAATGAGAGCCAGAACCTGTTCGCATCCCAGGTCAAAACATGCCAGCTTTCCGTGGTGCCCGGCATGAAGCACGAGCTTTTCATGACGGATTCCCCTGTCCTGATCCCCTACTGGGAAAAGATTTTCAGTTTCCTGAACGCATAAAACCCAGAGCGCCGCTCCCGTATCACATGGGAGCGGCGTTTCTGACCCTTCAGCCGCTGGTGACCTCCTGCATGACCAGTGTGAGGGTGGCATCATCATAGGCAAACTCCCAGAACATGTCGTCCATGGGGCTGAAAATCAGGTGCCAGAGGTTTTCCTCCTCAATAAACAGGATGGTCAGGATATCCTCTTCCAGCACATCTTCCGTAAGCGTGGTATCCCCTGCCTCCAGGTCTTCCCGGATCATCTTAAGAAAGTCTTCCTTTCCAAGGGCTGCAACCTCCATTGCCTCATGCTCCGGGCTGTTCCCGGTCACGGCATTCAGCCAGACTTCAGCCTTCTTCCGGGCATGATCATACCAGGCAAAGACCCAGTAAGGCGAAGGAAAGGAATCGCAGGCCCAGTGGCCGGTATAGAAGGCCACGGATTCCAGAAGGCCCTCTGTACCATCCGTAAACCCGTACCTGTCCCTGAGCAGTTCCTTCGCCCGGGCCCTGGCGTCATCCTCCTGGATCATATTCTCATCCGGCAGTCCGTAGCGCCACTGGGCAATCCGGTATTCAAAAGGTATGGACAGGAGCCAGTCACTGTGCCATTTTTCCATCCGCTGTTTCTCCCCCTCTGCCAGGATGGGGAGCATCCGGCTGTAGCGGTATTTCTGCTCCGGCGTCCAGAACCGGAAGGGGCCGTATGTTTCAATGCGCTCTTCGTATTCACTGACGATTCCGGCATCCTCCGTGAATCTGTCCCGTACAATGGCGCGGGCCTCCTCCTCAGGCGACATCGTCATTTCCGTCTCAGAAATGCCCGATCCCCCTCTTTCTTCCGCATGGCAGCACAGGGGGCAGAGTTTGTAGAGGGCCTTTGTCTCCTCCGTGTACGCCACCTGGGTCAGGGGCAGATACTTTTCCGAAACGCTTTTGCAGTACGGATCCAGATGCAGCCGGGTGCCGCCCTGAGGATTCACATAGCAGTTTTCCTTCAGCAGTGCCTCCACATCTTCATCCACCCCTCCGGGGGCTTCTCCCACTGCCCACAGGGGCATAAGACAGAGGACAAGAGCTGTGCACAGCAGCCTTTTCCCCATCTTCACCACATCACCGATTCTCATTTTTTCTTCCTTTCTGCGGTTTCTCTTCTCCATGTGACACGGAAAACACCGGGGCCATATCCCGGAACAGGCATGACACGTACCTGTGTTCCTTCATACAACGGATGCAGCCTTCCCTTTTCTTCCGCTGCCGGCCCGTTTCCGTCCGTCTTATGCGTACTTAATCGTTTAAGTTACAACACACATGGACATTTGCCATGTGTGTTGTATATTTTCTGTGTTCATGCACAGAATTGCAGTCTGACCGTTCTGCGCAAACCGCCACAGCCCTTCAGGTCAGTTTTTCAGGATTTTCTCCATACCCACCTTATAGGGAACCAAGCCCAGCTTTTCATAGAATTTCATGGCACCGGGGTTGCAGCTCCATACGTTGAGCGTCACGTTATAGCATCCAAGCCCCCGGGCATAGTCCAGAATGTGTTCATACAGAGCCCTGCCCACACCCTGGCCTCTGGCATCTTCTGACACACAGATATCATCGATATACAGCGTATCCAGCTCTTCCATCAGCTGCCCGCCAGAATGCTGCAGGATACAGAAGCCATGGCCCAGCACCCTGTCCAGATCATCCACGCAGACAAACACCGGCGTTTCCGTCCGCTTAAGGATCTCTCTTAGTTCATCCGCTGTATACTTTGTGGTGGGGCCCTTAAAAAGATCCGGCCTGCCGTTATGGTGAACCATATTGACCTGCACCAGCAGATCCATGATGGCAGGAATATCCTTTTCCTCTGCAAAACGTACACGATTCATCTGTTTTCATCCTCTCCTTCCGGCTTCACGGACTGCATGAGCACCTCATAAAATGCCGGCATTTCCCGCTTCATCCGCACGAAACCGCCCTGTCTGTGCAGGAACACATGTTCCGATTTCGCCTCGCATACCGTCGCGCCCTCGGGGTCTGTCATAAAATAGCGTATGGTCAGGGTCACGCCGTTAAACGACGCCACTTCCGTGTCAATCCTGATTTCCTGCCCGAAGGTACTGGACCGCTTATAATCCACCTTTACGGAGGTCACTGGAGAGACAACGTTCTCCGCTTCCATGGCAGCATAGGGAAAACCCAGCTGATCCATGAAATCAATGCGGGCCTCTTCCATCCAGTGCAGATAATTGGCGTGGTGCACCACACCCATCATGTCGGTTTCGTAATACTGAACCTTATGCATGTACGGCTTCATTTTTCACTTCTCCCGTATGATATACGCCTTTTCAATCTGCCCGATATAGGCCGTATGGAAATCACTTTCGTTTTCACCGCCTGCATAGAACCGCCTGCGGATCTCCTCCGGCATACCGTCCGGAACCTGGTCCTGCCGGTACAGTACTCGGCACTCCAGCGTCAGGGGATATTCCAGGATGCCCGGGGTACGGATCACCTCCGGCTCCACCAGGGTCAGGTGTGCCGCAGCTGCCTTATCCACATCCCGCCCGGACTGGGTGCCGCAGATCCGGAACACCTCCGGGCTGAGTCCTCCCTGAACCGGGGCCGAGATGCTGAACTCACCGGTGCGGTCCAGCACGTCCCTGGTATACCGGCTCTGCCGGACATATACAATGAACGTCGGCAGATTCCACAAAATGCCCATGTGCCCCCAGCCTATGACCATACTGTTGAACTTTTCCCCCTGGGTATTGAGCAGGATTCCGTCCTTAAGCGTTCTCTGTATCTGTTCTGCTGCATATGTCAGCTCTGTCTGTATTTTCTGCATGGTTTCCCGTACCTTTCCCTCCGGCATGACCTGGTTTTTCGGTCCGTATGCTAACACATGGCAGGTGGCATGACAATCCCTTTTCTCCGCATAACGCCTGTTTTTCTTCTGTCAGGTCCGGACCTTAACCGGATCCGACCGTTTTCTTCGGATCCTTTCGGATCCTGTATATCCGCTTGATTCCTTGCCCTTACACAGATATACTCTCATGCTGATGGGAGGTAACATGCATGGAAATTGACGAGCTGGCACAATATGCCGCATCCAGACATCACCTGCGGCAGACACGGCAGCAGCTCTTTGGGAACGCCATGGTGCTCTGCGACCCGTCAACCGGCCAGTGGTTTGCCGTGCTGGCAAGGCAGTGGGACACAGACAGCGGAGAAGAAATCCATCTGTGCGACCTGAAATGCGGCCCTGTCAGAGAAGGTGATCCGCCTTTTCTTTCTGCTCCTTTTCTCGTAAAGCAGCGCGACTGGGCAGGTATCCGGCTCAACGCTGCAGAGCCGGATACCGTCTGCAGGCTCCTTGACCGGGCTGTCAGCATGTATCAGAAATCCGGTCATACCATTCTCCTCCCGGACAGGGACAGCCACTCCCAGGTCTACAGCACCACCTCCCTTACCCAGAGCCATACCATTTCAGATATGCCCACTGTACCCCCGCAGATCCAGGAGATGAAGAAACTGTATCAGTTCGGGGACCCTTCCTTTGCCATGACCTGTCAGAACTTCTACCGGCAGGGCAAGGCCATGGAGAACTACGAGGACACGGAATTCTGGTCCGGCAGGATTGACCGTCCCATTCTCACCTACCACGATCTGAACCTGAGGCAGCTCCGGGGATACTTTGCATGGAGAAGCTGTGTACGCCGGGGAGAATACCGTTACATCACCCCAGCCCTTGTCCTTATGTATATATCTGAACTGATCTGCGGCATCGGTGTATCCTCCCCTGAAGAGACCATTGAGAAAATAGAGGATCTCGAAAAAAACTATCTGGGCACCGGTACCGGGGAATCCTACCTGCATGGCACGATCTCCCAGATAAAGCTGCAATACGCCATTGTACACGGCCTGCCTGTGGATACTGCCCGTAAGTTCATGAGCCCTGACTTGCTTAAAACCGATCTGGCCATGGATGTTCTGCGCAACCCTTCCGAGCATACAGATGATGAGATCCTTCAGGCACTGATCCTGATCGATCCGGACAAAAAGCTGAAGCAGTCTCCTGTCACTGCAAAGGAACCGGGCATGCTGCCGGGTCTGTGGCGCTACATGTCGAATAACTACACAAAGAACGAAAAAGATGCCTTCACTCTCTTTTTCGGCAGCCGGATACAGGTGATCTGGCGTCCCTTCTCCCTCTTCATATACTATGAGGAGCATAAGCCCTCAGAGACAGTGTATGATCTGACACCATGCAGACGTTATTTCTTCCGGAACAACACCTGGTACACGGACGGTTATGAAAGCTACACGTTCAACCGCTACCTCATGGGATACCTGCTTCACGCATCGGATATGCGCTTCCGCAAAGTCCTGAAAACCGGACATCTCCTTAAGGAAAGACCCGGAGACCCTGTGTTTTTGCCCGTGATTGATGCATATCTTGACAACAGGGAAGCAGAAAAGCACAGGGTATCCATCGACCTGAGCGGACTTGAAAAGATCCGGCAGGACGCCAGGGTCACCATGGACAGCCTGCTGACGGAAGAGGATCTGAAGGAGATGGAGGAGACAGCAGAAGAGGAACCGTCTGCAGAGAAAATGCAGGAGACGGAAGATGCGGAGGCAGAAAAAGAAGATGTGCAGATAACAGAGCCCGGCGGTATAAAGTCCCAGGATTCCCTGCCGGATGTGTCCCCTGCCCTTCCGGCCGGTCTGGATTCCCTGCACGCACATATTCTGTACCTGCTGGTGCACGGCCAGTCGCCCGCAAAACTGATCCGGGATAACCGTCTCATGCCCTCCGTGGCAGCAGACACCATCAACAATGCCCTGATGGACATGATCGGGGATTCGGTGGTGGAGGCAGACAGCGGAGATGAAATCACCCTGGTGGAAGATTACAGAGAAGAAGCAGCACAGCTGCTTGGAGGATATAAGCCATGAACGACAGAAAGGCACCCCGGCGCATAGCCCAGACGGTGCTCAATGCCTTAAAGGGCGGTGTGGTGCCCCGCATCGGACTGCCCTATATCACCGTAGGACGCAAAAACGAGATTGAAGCGATGCTGCATGACATCGGCATCGTCTCAGAGGGCGGTGCATCCTTCCGTTTCATTGTGGGCAGATACGGTTCCGGAAAAAGCTTCCTGCTGCAGACCATCCGCAACTATGCCATGGACCGGGGCTTCATCGTGGCGGATGCGGACCTGTCCCCTGAGCGGCGCCTGCAGGGCACCCGGGGCCAGGGGCTGGCCACATACCGGGAACTGATCAGCAATCTGGCCACCCGGACCCGGCCTGAGGGCGGCGCCCTGACCCTGGTGCTGGACCGGTGGATCAACACGGTGCAGACGGAAGCTGCCCAGGAAACCGGCCTCAACCCCGGGGATCCCGGCCTGTCGGAAGAAGTCCGGAAGAGAATCTACGCCATCACCTCGGAGATATCCGAGATGGTGCACGGCTTTGAGTTTGCCCGTCTGCTTTCCCTTTACTACCAGGCCTATATCGACGGAAACGACGATACGAAAATGAAGGTGGTCAAATGGTTCCGGGGCGAATATGCCCTGAAGAAGGAAGCCAGGGAGGATCTGGGCGTCAACATTCTCATCACGGATGATGACTGGTATGATTACCTGAAGCTCTTTGCCGTGTTCTTCCGCAGGGCAGGCTACACCGGCATGATGATCTTCATCGACGAGCTGGTGAACCTGTACAAGATTCCAAACGCCATCACCCGCCAGTACAATTATGAAAAGCTTCTGACCATGTACAATGACGTCCTGCAGGGCAGGGCCAGATACCTGGGGATTATCATGGGCGCCACACCCCAGGCGGTGGAGGACAGAAGACGGGGCATCTACAGCTACGAGGCGCTCAGGTCCCGTCTTGCGGAGGGCAAATTCTCCCGTCCCGGTGCCAGGGACCTGCTCTCCCCTGTGATCCACCTGGCTGCCCTGACACCGGAAGAGATGCTGGTGCTGTGTGAAAAGCTCTCTGACATGCACGCGGATCTGTACGGATATACCCGCACGGTAACCGATGAGGACCTGGCCGGCTTTATCCGGGTGGAATTTGGCCGCATCGGGGCGGATCAGAACATCACCCCAAGAGAAGTCATCCGGGATTACATCGAACTGATGGACCTGCTCTGCCAGAATCCCGACATGACCATCTCATCCCTTCTGGAATCGGACGAATTTGCCTATGCGAAATCTGAAGCCGTTTCTGACGAAACAAAGGATGACTTTGCAGAGTTTACCCTGTAAAGCCCTGTATACGCTGTCCCGGATTCCAAAGCTGCAGACTGCAAAACAGCCGTTCCGCGTATGCGGAACGGCTGTTGTATCTTAAGGGGCAAAAAGCACGGATCGGTTTCAGGCGGCCATGGCATACCTCTCCGTTTTCCTTTTCTGCATTCTTAAGGGCAGATTCCACCGGAGACAAGATTTCCGGGACGGCATCCATCAGCAGGCTTTCCAGTCATCCTCTGACAGTTATCTGAGATCATTCCGAATGCTTCTTCTGTCATATCCGGCCTTTCTTTACCGTCAGCCCTTCAGGCCGCTGGTGGCGATACCTTCTATGAAGTACCGCTGCAGGGCCAGGAAGACAACGGAGACCGGCACCAGGGAAACCACGGATGCAGCCATGATCAGGTGGTAATCGCTGGAATTCTCCTGGATAAAGCGTCGCAGTCCCACCTGAATGGTTTTGTTCTCCTCCCGGGTCAGATAGATCATGGGGCCCATATAGTCGTTCCAGGTACCCACAAAGGTAAAAATCACCAGGGTAGCTATGGCAGCCGTGGAAAGGGGCAGCATGATGCGGGCCCAGATGCCGTACTCGCTCAGGCCGTCAATACGGGCTGCCTCGCACAGATCCGACGGGATGTTCTGATAAAACTGCCGCATCAGGAAGACGCCAAAGGCGGAGAATGCCTGCAGGACCATGATGGCTTCCAGCCTGTCATACAGTCCCATGGAGCGCATGAGAATGAACTGGGGCAGCATATATGCCTGCCACGGCACCGCTATGGTTCCGATATAGCACAGGAAGAGCACATCCCTTCCCTTAAAGGTAAGCTTGGCAAAAGCATAGGCTGCAAAGGAGGAAGTCAGGGTCTGGATCAGGGTGACGGACAGGGCAATGATGGCCGTGTTCTTAAAATACGTGAGCATGGGCACCTTTGTCCAGATCGTGCTGTAGTTCTCCCAGTGGAAGGTCTCCGGAATCCACTTCATGGGGAATGTGAAGACCTCACGGTCAAGCTTCAGGGAAGCCGAGATCATCCAGACAAAGGGAATGAGCGTAAAAATGGAAAGGGCGATAAGCAGGATGTAAATCACCAGCCTGCCGAAGGAAAAACCTGTGTTCCGTGTTTTGACTTTTGTCATGATGTCCGACCTCCTCTCTCAGTTATTGGCATAGCGGTCTTCCATGCTGAACTGGATGACGGTCACCAGCAGGACAACCAGCAGCAGGACCATGGCAATGGCACTGGCCACACCGTAATGGAAGTTGGTGAATGCTTCCTGATAAATGTAGATGACCAGCATCTTGGTTGCACGTCCGGGGCCGCCGTTTGTCATAATGGCCACCGTATCATAAATCTTAAAGCAGCCGATAATCAGCATGATGGAGGCGAAAAAGGTGGTGGGCCGCAGCTGGGGCAGGGTCACATGGAGAAACTGTTTCCACCGGTTTGCCCCGTCCACCGTGGCCGCCTCATACAGCTCCCTGGGTATGCCCTGCAGGGCAGCCAGGTAAATGACCATGTAATAGCCCATGTTGCGCCAGACACTGACCAGCACAATTGCCCACATGGCCATGGTACTGTCTGCGGTCCAGCTCTTGTTGAACGTACTCCCAAAAGCCATGAGCAGCTGATTGACCGGGCCGTTTTTCATGAGCATGAAGTTCCAGCACACGCATATGGCCACCATGGAAGCCACATAGGGAAAGAAGAAAATGGCACGGAAAGCCACAGCACCCTTCACAGCCTTGTTCAGGACCAGGGCCAGGGTCACGGCGCACACCAGGGAAAGGGGCACGGTGACCACGGTATAAAAGACGGTGTTTTTCAGGGCGATGCCCAGATCCACTTTGTTGAAAAAGTAATCCAGACCGCCGAAGAAACCCAGTTCCGCCATCTTGCCTGACACCTTGGCGCTGGAGAAGATGGAGGCGTAATTGTCACCGCCCACCCACTGCATGGTGCTCAGGGCGCCGCCCTTCCATTCGGTGAAGGACATAACGACTGACAGGATAACCGGAATCAGGGTAAAGATGGCAAAGCCGATGAAGTTGGGTGCCAGGAAGGAGTACGCAATCAGAGTATTCTTCCTTCCCAGTTTTCCCATTCTGTATTTCTTTCGGGATGCGCTTGTCATGGCGGCCTCCTCCTCAACAGATCAGGCAAAAGGCGGGAAGAGCGAGTGAACGCTCTTCCCGCCCCTGTTATGGCTATGGTTCTGTGCTTACTGAGCCAGCAGTTCCTGCACGCGCTCGTTCATGTTTTCAATGCCTTCTTCGATGGAGATCTCACGGGTCATAATGGCGGAGTGCTCTTCACCGAGGATGTTGGAAATCTGAGCGGTATAAGCCATGCCGGGGATTTCGATGGCCACATAGGTGGGCAGCAGGGCAGCCTTGGAGCCTTCATCGGTGGGGAAACCGTCGATGGCGGACATGACATCAGCCACACCCTCGGATACCCATGCGGGACGGTTGCCGGCGCCGGCAGTAACCTTTGCGCCTTCCTCGCCGCACAGCCATGCAACGTAATCCCATGCCAGATCCTTGTTGGCGCTGGCCTTGTTAATCATCACGCCGGTCAGGTTGCCGAAGGTGGAACCGGCCTTAACGCCTTCCAGGGTGGGCATGGAGGCCAGGCCCCAGTTCTTGACGTTGTAGGTGCCGTTTGCAATGTTGGTGATCAGGGTAGCCACATACCAGTAGCCCATGGGCATCATGGCGATGTTGCCGTTG
>CAMOVR010000130.1 GCA_946627565.1 uncultured Clostridia bacterium | reverse complement strand
ATGCTGTTTAGACGTCTCTTATCTTTCCCGGCCATAGACCCGGATGCCCCGCAGGGACGGGAACGGACTCGGATCGTCCGCCTTTTCCAGGCTGTCAAAGCGCAGGCAGTTCGTCCGGGCTCTGAGATCAAAGGACTGCCAGAGATCCGTTTTCTCAAGATGGATCTTCGTTTCCCTGCCGCTGTCGTCATGCACCGTCAGGGACGTAAACCAGCTGTCATGGGGAAAGTCTGCCCGGGACAGGATCTCAAGCCGCTCCACTTCCACGGGCCGTCCAAAGTCCAGGGTCAGGGCCGCATCCTGCCGGATGCCTATGCCCCAGCTCTCATAGGGCCATTCACCGTGGCCGTGGTTCATGAACACACCGTCAATCACGCTGCGGGCTGCAAAACACGCCTCATTCCTCGTTTCCACATTGGCTGTGGCATGCGGGAAAAAGTCGGTATCCCCCCGCAGATCATGGGAGTTTTCGGAAAGAAGTTTTTCCCCGGGGAAAGCCGGGGTTTCCCGGACAGAAAGAAGATGCCGCGTCCCGTAAAATGCCCCGGGGGCATAGGCCTGGCGGTCATCCCCGGCGGGCACCGTCCAGTGCATGCACCCCTGCGGCGCGAACACCTCCGCCTCAGGCAGGCAGGGATCCAGCTGAACGGTGAAGTGCTTTGCCCCTGACAGCACCAGGCAGTCTCCCGCCTGATATTCCCTGTCCGCCACGGCCCGGATCTCTTTATCCCCGGTCCACTCCCCCAGTACCGTGCCTTCTCTGTCCTTCAGCTGCAGCCGGATCACACCTCGTCCTCTCCCTTCCATCTTTCCAGTTTCATCAGGGCTGTCTTGGTTTCCATATTCAGTTCATACACATAGGCGATACGGCTCATGCCGTCCTCGCTGCGGCGTCTTTTTTCCACCAGATGGTAGCGGTTCTCATCCTGCAGCACCGGCAGGTCCACCGCCAGGGCATGGGTCATGGCCAGTACAAACCGCTGCTGCAGGGGCTCAAAGCCCGCGTCCCGCATGCGGAATACCCTGGGGCTGATGTCCGGGTCCAGGTATTTCAGAACCACCTCATCACAGGATACGGAGAGGCTCAGAATGGGCCGGCGGGGATCCACGTTCAGGGCGGTAAGCACCTCAGCGTACAGGTCCCCGGTCCGTATGGCCCGTCTGTCTGCCCTCTCCCGTCCCCTGGCGCCGTTGATCCACAGCATGCCCAGCAGACACACCGCCAGCAGCACCAGCAGGACAAAAAGCAGTATGATCAATTTCTGACCTCCTGTCAGGGAATATAAAGCAGATCTATGGCTGTCACCGTGCCGGAGGCAGACAGGGTGTATGTCAGCTGCCACTTATGGGAGTCTGCTGTATTGGCTGTATACCGGATGATTTTGCCGCCGTCGGGCTGCACGTAAATCGCACCCTTGCCGGATTCGTTTTCGTACAGTCCCCGGTTGCCTGAGGGGGAGACCACCTGGCCCATGTCCCGGAACTTGCCCACCACCTCATCCTCCGTATTGCCCACATCGGTGCCTCTCGGCCCGTGGATCAGGCTGGTGGTGCAGTAGACCTCGCCCAGCAGCTGCCGGCCTGACTGAATGTAGAACGTGGCATAGCCCCAGCTGTAGATCCGCTTCTGACACGTTTCCATCATGCCGCCCAGATGCGTCTCTTCCATCTCAAGCGCTTCCCCGTATACCTCCCGGAACTTGTCCCAGGTGGTCTGGCACAGCGTCAGGTTGGAGCCGATATCCGTGACGGAATAGGAGTTGAGCGGATAGGGTTTGGCCAGCACCTTATAGCGGATGGACAGGGTGTTGCTGGCCTTTCCGTAGCGGTTCACCGCCACGGCGTGCAAGTCCGAATAATTGCCCGGCAGGGCAATGGGCTCCCCGGTATAGATGGGACTGTCCGCGTCGGGCAGGGACCCGTCTATGGTGTAATAAATGGTGATGTCATCATCATTCATGTTTTCTTCCCCGGGCCACAGTCTCACCCGCTGCCGCTGCTTGTAGGTGTTCGGCGCCAGGCTTGCCCTGGGGGTCTGGGGACTTGGCATGATGATCCTGTACACAGCGCTGAGTTCATCGCTTACCAGCTGGCCATTGACTGCCACGGCCCGCATGGTATAGATTCCCTCATCCAGGAAGATGTCCTTTTCAAACAGCTCCCCTTCCTCCGGAAGGGACGCCTGGGGGTCAAAGGTATAGTAGATGTCAAAGCCCTCGGCGGAGGTGAGGGTGATATACTTTTTTTCCTCATACAGACCCGCGTACACGTTGGTCTCCGGGGCCCTGGGCAGAAGCTCGTTGCGCTGGGTCCGGAAGGATGTCTGGCCCGTGTTCTGGTAGGCGGTCATCATCAGCTGCGCCGCCTCCGCCAGGCGGTTGCTGGCCTCAAGAATGCGGATCTCATTGGCATAGGGTTCCGTAGCCGTGGGCACAATGTCGGTGTAAAGGCTCGTGTATATGGCTTCCGCGTCCGCGATCCTTCCCGTGGATTCATAGGTGGAAGCCAGCATGAGAAGGCCGGAGACATTGAAATTCTGCTCCGCCGTGTTCTCTTCTGCCTCCGCTTCCTCAATGGCCTTGGCCCGCTCAAAGGCCAGGATGGCCCTGTCCACGTCCCCAACATCCATCCGCTCTTCCCCGATCTCCCAGTAGGCCATGGATGTGGCATCCCGGCCCATCCTGGCCAGGATCCGCTGTCCCATATCCGTCCGGTTCAGGAAGACCAGCACACCGATGCCCATAAACATCAGCAGCACCACGGCGGCGATGGATATCTTCCACCAGTTGGCCGGGTGCCTGCTCATGCGCCTGCGCTCGGCCCGGGTCCAGGTTTTCGGCATGAGTGGGTACATACTGCCCGTCATATCCCCGTAGACCGGGCGGTCAATGCCTGCGCTGTCCCCTCTGCCGGGGCGCAGCGGCATTTCATCCAGTCCGTAGAAGGTTTCATCCCGGATCACGGGCACCCCTGCGTACCGGGGCATCTCCGGGGTATCCGGCGCGGATGGACGGTTTTCCGTGTTTTCAGACGGTATGGGCGATCTTCCCTGGGCATAGGCTTCCTGTGCCCGTCTGCCCTGGCGTATGGCCATGACGCCCTCTTCCCGTACTTCATTTCTCTCCAGCAGCCTGCCGCAGACCGGACAGATCATGGCGCCATCCGCTGCTGTATTCCCGCAGAAGGGACAAACCATACATTCACCTCCCGCCAGTCAACGAAACACCCTCACTGATCCATCCCGTGCAGGGCTTCAAAGGAAGGATCCCCGTCAAAGGTGCGCTCCGGTGCGGTGCCGCCCAGCCGCTCAATGCTGTTGCGGATCTCCAGATAATCAATATAGCTCAGGTCCGGATCCTGGGCAGCCGCCATCAGGTCCTTCAGGGCGCGTTCGTCCCCCAGCTTGCCCAGATAATCCGCAAACAGTGCCCGCTTTTCCGGGTGCTCCCGGAACATGCGCTGGGTCAGCTGGAACACCTTTTCATTGCCGGGATAGCGGCACAGCACGTCCAGCATGGCTTCCTTCCCGGCCTGGGTGGCCCTGTTCAGGGCGTCCAGCATGGGCTGCACCACGGACTTGCCCATCTCGGCAAGGGATTCCAGGGCGTTGTCAGCCAGTTCGTCTTCCTCTTCCCGGTTGATCTGCCAGTCGATATACAGCATGCGGGGCTGGGTGCTCTCCATGGTCCGAAGCACGCCCACGGCCGTCATCTTCAGTTCACTGCTCATCTCCGGGTCCTTAAGAAGGGCCAGGAGACGTTTTTCGCAGGGCCTGCCCACGTTTTCAATCTGTTCCAGCAGCAGGTCCGGCACCGGCACCCCATTTTTGTCATAGGCAATCATCCAGTCCACCAGGTCCTTGGGATCCTCAAACTGGGTGAAGTAACTGCCGGGGGTGAGCCCGTCCAGCCATGCAGCGGGCTGGTTCAGGAAACGCATGTAGATGGCGGGCATATCCGCCTCCATGGCGTCATAGTTCCGGTAATCGCCCTGGTGTTCCTGCATATATGTGCTGACAAAATCCGCCAGATGCTCGTCAAAATTGATGCACTCAAACATGGTTCATACGCTCCCTTCAGGCCTGTGCCGACGCAAGCAGTGCTTTGAGTTCCTCCGTGGTGAAGAAATATGTCTTCCTGCAGAAATGGCAACCCAGTTCGGCCCCCTGTCCATCGTCAATAATGGACTGAAGGTCCGCCCGTCCAATGGCCAGCAGGGCTTTCTCCAGGCGCTGCCTGGAGCATGTGCAGCGGTACCTGAGGGGCGTCCTGTCAAGCAGGCGCATCTCCATTCCGCGGAACCAGCCTTCCGCCAGTTCCTCCTTGGGCGCGGCCTCCAGTTCCCTGGAGATTTCCGCGAACATGGGACTCCTCAGCTCCAGCTGTTCAATCACCTCTTCGGTGCAGCCCGGCAGGGGCTGAATCAGCAGGCCGCCCGCCTTGATGACCTGGTCGCCTTTTACCAGCACGCCCAGGGAAACCAGGGAAGGCTGCTGTTCACTTAAGGCAAAGTAATTGGCAAAATCCATGCCCAGCTCGCCGCTGACCAGTTCGCACTGTCCGATATAGGGTTCCCGCATGCCCAGGTCCTTCACCACGCTCATCCTGCCCAGGCCCACAGCTTTGCCCACATCCAGCTTGCCGTCCTCCCGGGGCGGCAGGTCCACCAGGGGGTTGTCCACCGTCACCCGCACATCCCCGTGGTCGGCCACCGACACCATGGTTCCGATGGGGCCGTCCCCCTTGATGGTCACCGTGACGGATTCGTTTTCGCCCTTCATCATGACGCCCAGCATGGCCGTGGCTGTCATGAGACGGCCCATGGCGGCGGTGCACACAGGGGTCGACTCATGGATGTCCCTGGCGTCCTGCACCATCCTGGTGGTTTCGCAGAGCATGACCCGCACCTGGCCTCCCATAAGGTCCAGATGCAGCATTTCGTCTTCTGTATGGATTTGTGTCGTAAGGCTCATGATTCCACTTCCTCTGCCGTTGCCCTCCTCAGGGCCGCAAAGTGCCACCTTTCTTCCTTTTCTCCCGGAGCGTTCATATGACCGTTGCCGTATACATTGATCTGGGAAAACCCGGCCCGCATCAGCTGGAACTCAATGTCTTCCCTTCTCCAGGCCCGCTGCTTCTGCTCCTCGTCTATGCGCCGGTAGGAGCCGTCCTCCTGCCGGACAAAGAAGCACAGGTGCATGTCAATCAGCCCCGTGTGTTCGTGAAAGCTGTTCTGCCAGAAATAGGTGATGTGCTCCCCGTCATCGCAGATCAGCTGGTTTCCCAGGCGGACCCTGAGCTTATAGGGTGTGGATACGTCAAAGAACAGCCCGCCGCCCGGCCGCAGCGCATTGTAGGCGCTGGAAAAGAAGCTGTACAGGTCCTCCTCCTTAAGCAGGTAGTTGACGCCGTCACAGGTAGCCAGCACCGCGTCCATGGGGCGGTGCAGCCGCAGGGAGCGCATATCCTGGCGCACAAAGGGGATGGCATAGCCATCCTTCCTTGCCTTCTGGGCGGCAATCCAGAGCATGTCCTGGCTGATGTCCACCCCCGTCACGGCAAACCCCTGTCTGTAGAGGGGAATGGTAAGTGCGCCTGTTCCGCAGGCGCACTCACAGATCTTGCCTTTTGTGATCCCGTACTGGGCCATGATATCCGCATACAGCCGCGCCCAGTCCGGATAATTCACATCCGACATCAGTTCATCGTAAACTTCAGAAAACCCGGTATACATCACATTTCTCCTTATTCGCGGGGCATCTGAACCTGAATGTCCTCCTCTTCATCCTCATCCGTTGCCTCCCGCAGGCCCTTGTTGACAGGCGCGCCTTCGATGCGGCTGTTGATGAACCGGTCAAACACGGCATTGGTATAGCTGGCCGTAACAAAGCGGCTGAGGGAGAAACCGATGAGGATATAGTACAGGAAGATGCCCAGGAAAGCCCAGGTTACATTAAAGAACAGGGCCACCACCGCCGCAATGGCAACAGGCACGCAGTGCAGCAGGCGGATGCCCACGCTCATGGGCAGTCTGGCAACGGCAATCAGGAGGGAATTGCGCATCAGATCCTTGATCTTCAGCTTGTAGGAGACAATCATGGGATGCATGTATGTCACGGAGATGGCCCAGATGATCCCGATCATAAGCACCAGGATCTGGGGAATCATCATGATGACGTTTGTCTCCGCCATGGCTCCGTAAAAACGCCAGCAGAGGAACACCACGGCAGGAATCGCGCCGGTGATAACGGAAACCACCAGGGACTGTTTCCAGTTTTCCTTCGCCGCATCCTTAAAGTCGGACCAGATGAAGGCATGCTCGTCCCTTGACCAGTTCCGGGTTACATAGCACACACCTGCGGTGGCAGGGCCGGTGATGGCAAAGGCCGGGATCAGAAGGAACAGGGTCATCAGGACCAGGGACAGCAGGCTGTCTGTGGCCTGTTCAGGGCTCAGCACCGCCGGGACTTCCTCGGGCAGGGCTGCATTGCCCTGCTCCTGGGCCGACTCCGCCTGCAGGGCTGCCTGCATGGTGAAGGCTGACTGACCGTCTCCCAGGTCCGTGGCGTTTAAAATGTTCATGGCTGCGGAAAGACACAGGCCGATGACAATCAGGGTCGGCAGGAAAGCGACAAGATACATGAGATTCAGACGGATCAGGGCAGCAAAGCGCACCCGGAGGGTATCCAGGAACAGCTGCCACCGGTTCGTAGGCAGATCATCCGGTGTAAAGTCACCTTTGCCGGCCTTGCCGTAATAATAATTGTTCATCAGCTTGTTAAACATATGAACTGTCCTCCTAATTTCTGTATCCGCAAAGCTTAAATGATTATATCATGCGGTTGTTCTGTGAACAATATGACACAGTCCCGTGAATTCATCATGAAGCGCGGGCAATAGCAAAAACAAAGAGCCCCTGCTCTTTGTTTCTGCCTGTTTCTTCCTCACTGCCACGCAAGGGGGTAGTTGTCCACGGCATACTGAAGCTTTTTCCCGTTGTCCTTCAGCGTCATCAGGACGGAATCAATGCTGGTTTCCTTTGTCAGAGGCGTGGGAATGAAGTCATTTCGGTCTGTCCGGGAACTGATCCGGATGGGTATGATGCGGAAGCCTTCGTTGGTCACAACCCTGCCTTCCTCACCGTCCCTGACCCGGAACCTGGTCTGGAAGACAAAGCTTGTCATGTCACTGGGCTTGGAATTCCCGGCGAAGCAGAAGTTTCCCAGGGAATAGCAGATATAGACACCGTTGTAATATTCGATGGGATTCATGCGGTGGCTGTGGTGCCCCAGCACCAGGTCTGCGCCGCTGTCCGCCGCCAGGCGGCCCATCCTGATCTGGTTTTTCGTGGGGACATAATCCTTTTCATTGCCCCAGTGGAAGGAACAGATCACAATGGGATACTTTTCCTTGGCTGCCCGGATATCCTCCGGCACCTTGTCCCAGAGGCTCTCATAGCGGTCGATGCACAGGTATGTGAGCATGGCGATCTCCACACCCTTGACCTCTGCCACGCCCACCTCTGTGGAATTGGAATACACAATGCCCGCGCTGCGCAGCGTTGCCTTTGTCTCTTCGTAGGCTTCCTCGCCGTGGTCCATGATATGGTTGTTCTCAAGGGCAGCGGCTTCCACGCCATTGTCCGAGAGCATGGAGACATAAGAGGGAGGGGCGCTGAAGAGAAACTGGTTCTCCTTCTTGTTGGCAGGCACATAGGTGGAATTGGTCAGGGTGCCTTCAAAATTGACAATGGTCAGATCATCTGAAAGGAGGATATCACGCATGTTCTTCATGGTGAAGTTGACATCCCCTCCCTGCCGCTGCAGCTCATCGTCAAAGATATCCGCTTTTTTCCGGCTGTCCCCTCCGATGGTAAAGTCGCCTGTGGCCGTCAGGGTGATGAGCACGGACCCGTCGCTTTCATAGATGCCGTTCCCGCCGCTGTGGCTGTTCTGTCCTTCTTCCACAACTTCCGTGGGCAGAATATCCTCCAGCAGGATTTCTTCTTCCTCTTCTTCAATCAGGAGCCCGTCTTCCCATACTTCCTCTGCCCCTGCGGAAAAACACGCAAGGCACAGGACCAGGATGAGAAAGATGCATCCTGCTTTGCATTTTGTCATGCCGTTTTCCTTTCTTCCTTCAGATGCCGGATGCCGCATTACAGCGTGTCCAGGAAGGCACGGATTCCCTCCAGCGCCTGATTCAGCTGGTCGATGCCCGTGGCATAGCTGCAGCGGATGTGCCCTTCACCGGATTCGCCGAAGGCATTGCCCGGCACGGTGGCGATATGTTTGCTCTGCAGAAGTTTCTCACAGAATTCCTCACTGCTGAGCCCCGTGGTGCGGATGGACGGGAACACGTAGAAGGCACCCAGGGGTTCAAAACAGTGCAGGCCCATCTGGTTGAAGCCTTCCACCAGAAGACGGCGTCTCCTGTCATAGCTGTCCCGCATGCGCCTGATATCTTCGTAATCCTTTTCCCGGCCGGTCCGCAGGGCATCTATGGCCGCCTTCTGGCTCATTCTCGGGGCGCACATGATGACATACTGATGGATCTTGTTGATCATGTCCATGACTTCCTTCGGCCCGCAGGCATAGCCCACGCGCCATCCCGTCATGGCAAAGGCCTTGCTGAAGCCGTTTAAGGTAATGGTATAATCCCACATACCCGGCACCGCCGCAAAGCTCTCATGCTGCCTTCCGCCGTAAACCAGTTCCCCGTAGATCTCATCGGAGATCACCATGATCTCCTTTTCCTTCACGATTTCGGCAAGCGCTTCCAGTCCCCTGCGGTCCATGATGCCGCCGGTGGGGTTGTTGGGATAGGGCAGGATCATGCACTTGGTACGGCTGGTTATGGCCGCGCGCACCGCATCCGCCTCCATCTGGAAGCCTGTCTCTTCCCTGGTGCGCACCGGTACGGGAACGCCTCCGGCAAAGAGCACGGAGGGAGAGTAGGAGACATAGCTCGGATCCGGAATCAGCACTTCATCCCCGGGGGCCACCAGCGCCCGCAGCGTGATATCTATGGCTTCGGAGGCGCCTACGGTCACCACGATCTCCGTGTCCGGATTGTAGGGGGTGCCGAAGCGGTGTTCCAGGTACCAGGAGATTTCCCGCCTCAGCTCCGGAAGACCCCGGTTGGGGGTGTACTGGGTTTCCCCGTCAATGATGGCATTGACGGCCGCGTCCCGGATGTGATAGGGGGTGACAAAATCAGGTTCGCCCACGCCCAGGGAGATGGCGTCCTTCATGGTGGAGGCAATATCAAAGAAACGCCGGATACCGGAGGGCGGCACGGAGCGCACCACGGGGTTGATCATCTTCTCGTAGTTCACGGGGACACCACCAGTCGACGGTCGCTCTGGCCGTCATCAAAGATGACGCCCTCTTCCTTGTAGCGCTTGAGCACAAAGCTGGTGGCCGTGCCCGTCACCATCTCCAGGGTGGACAGCTTCTGGGACACAAACAGGGCCAGCTGCTTTAAGGTAGGTGCCTCCACCAGGACCAGGAGATCATAATTGCCGCTCATGAGGAAAACGCTCCGTACCTCTTCAAAGCGGTAAATGCGCTTGGCCACAGCATCAAAGCCCATGTCCCTCTGGGGTGTCACCCTGACCTCAATCATGGCTTCCACCCGTTCCCTGTCGGTCAGATCCCAGTTGATGGTGGGGGCATAGCGGAGAATAACCCGCCGCTTTTCCAGACTATCAATGGCCGCTGCAGCCTCTTCCATGGTTGTACCTGCCATTACAGCCAGCTTTTCCAGCGGCAGCCGGCAGTCTTCCTGGAGCAGCTCCAGGAGATCCATTTCCAGCTTCGTCATATGGTGTTTCTTCCTTCCACATTTGGATTTGACTTCCGGATTTGACTTTCGGATTTTCATCCGGATGTGTGTATGCCGGCTCCTCCGCAAGGCAGACACAGGACAGTTCAGTGTCCTGCTGCCGGGCGCAGAGCGTGCAATCCTGAAACAGCCCTTAAACCGTCTCAGAAGAAATAACGGTATTCCAGACAAAAGTATTCTGTCATATACAGAAAACAGATCAGGACCATACCTTCCCGGATGATCCCTTTCCTGCGCGCCCGCAGGCCTGTGAGCGCGACTTATTGTACAACAGGCTTTCCCATTTCCGCAACCCGCTTTGCATCTGCCCCGTGCAGCGCTCTGCCCTTATCCCCTTGCTTTCCCTTTTTCCGGGTTTATGTTACAATCCTTTCCGGTTAACAATTGGATGGAGGTGCATCGCATGCCAAAGTGGTTTGCGCGCCTGTTTGCCTTTGTCATGGTCCTTGCCTGTATCGCCACAGCCTGGTACGCCTATCAGCATGAAAAACTCAGTTTTGCCATTGAAGACGTCCGGGTCTCCCTTGAAACCAGCCAGGCCCGTGAACGCAAACAGCAGTATGAATACGATCAGGTCTCCCAGGCGCTCCCTGCCGCCCGGCTGGAACTGGCAGAGCTTCAGCCGAAGGCTGACGCTGCCAAAGAGGAAGAGGCTTCCCTCAGGGAAAAACGGAAAGCACTCCGTTCCTCCAATGCAGAACTGACAGGTCAGCTGGAGGAAGCGGAAGAGAGCCGGCTGGAAGCGGAAAGGAAGCTGCAGGCACAGCTGGATGAAATCAGCAGCTCTGCGGAACAAATCGAGGATGGCCTGAGTCAGGGCCTTGCGGTACTCTACCAGTCTCTCCCGGAGCTGGAAAAGCAGGTTGAAGAAAAAATGGCACAGTCCGCACAGGAGCAGTCCCCGGAAAAGACGGAAACGGAAACCGAAGCGGAAGCTGAGCCCGCGTCCCCGCAGGACACTACGGATGAAAACACAGAAGCAGCAGATGGGAGGGACAATACTTGAGCAAGAAAAAAAAGACCGTCAGGAAACAGGCCAGACCTGCTTCTGCGCCCGCCGGAAAGCCTGCAGCTGCAAATCCGCAGACTGCACCTGTTAAGGCGCCG
>CAMOVR010000129.1 GCA_946627565.1 uncultured Clostridia bacterium | reverse complement strand
TGATGCTGGTCAGCCAGCTCAGGTCCTTCTATGACGATCTGCAGGATGTGCGCTACACCTCCTCCCTGGCCATGGTGCACTCCCGCTTTTCCACCAACACCTTCCCCTCCTGGAGCAAGGCCCATCCCCAGAGGATGCTGCTGCACAACGGGGAGATCAACACCATCCGGGGCAACCATGACCGCATGAAGGCCAGGGAGGAAACCATGCGCTCCCCGGTGATGGGAAAAGACATGCAGAGGGTGCTGCCGGTGGTGGACGAGGGGGGCAGCGACAGCCAGATGCTGGACAACGCCCTGGAATTCCTGTACATGAACGGCTTTCCCCTGTCCCTGGCGGGCATGGTGCTGCTGCCGGAACCCTGGCAGGGACAGAAACAGCCCTCCCCCTGGCGGGATCTGTACCGCTACTACGCCACCATGATGGAGCCCTGGGACGGACCCGCGGCGGTGCTGTATTCCGACGGGGACCGGGTGTGTGCGTCCCTGGACAGAAACGGCCTCAGGCCCCTCCGGTGCGCCCTGACGGATGACCATCGCCTGATCCTGTCCTCAGAGGCGGGTGTGCTGCCGGAGGAAAACAGCCGCATCATCCGCAGATGGAAGCTGAAAAGCGGGGATGTGCTGGAAGCCGACCTGAATGAAGGAACCCTTCTGGAAGGTCCGGAAGTCAAGACCCGGTATATGCTTGCCCACCCTTATTCGGAATGGATGCAGCACCTGATCCGCCTTCAGGACCTGCCGGAAGTCAGGGAAGAAACGCAGCAGGACGACACCATGGATGAAGCCGCCCGGCTCCGGCTGTGCAGGTATTTTCATTACACCCGGGAGGATATCCGCGATATCCTTATGCCCATGGCGGAAAAGGGTACGGAGCCCGTGGTGTCCATGGGGGCGGACGAACCCCTGGCGGTACTCAGCCGGACCCATCCCTCCCTGTCAGACTATTTCAGGCAGCGCTTTGCCCAGGTCACCAACCCGCCCATAGACGCCCTGAGGGAGGAAATCAAGACAGACTGTTCCATCTATATCGGGGATGACGGAAACCTGCTGGATGTGGGGGAAGACAACTGTACGGTACTGGAGCTCCCCTCCCCGGTGATCTCCGAGGAAGACCTTCTCAGGATCCGGCACTTCAGCCATCCCGCCTTTTCGGTGCGCACCGTGTCCCTGCTCTATGAAAAGCAAAGACCTCTGCGGGAGGCCCTGGATGCCTTCTTTTCTCAGTGCACCCGGGCCTGCCGGGACGGGGTGAACATCCTGATTCTCTCCGACCGGGGTGTGGACAAAAGTCACCTGGCCATCCCCTCCCTGCTGGCAGTCTCCGGCCTTGAACAGCACCTGATCCGCATCCGGATGCGCACCAGGGTATCCGTGATTCTGGAAAGCGGCGAACCCAGGGACGTGCACCAGATGGCACTGCTCACCGCCTACGGCGCAAGGGCCGTAAACCCCTACCTGGCCCACAGCTGCATCCGTGAGCTGTGCCGCACGGGCCAGCTGTCCCTGTCCCCGGAGGAAGCGGAAAAAACGTATGATGCCGCCCTCACCTCCGGCATCCTGAAAATCGCTTCCAAAATGGGCGTATCCACCCTGCAGGCCTACCAGAGTGCCCAGCTCTTTGAGGCCGTTGGCCTTAATAAGCGCTTTGTGGATACCTGGTTTACCAACACCACCTGCAGTCTGGAGGGGGTGGGCCTTGACCGGGTGGAAAGCGACAGCCGCTTTCATCATGACGCAGCTTTTTCTTCTCCCATCTCCGGCCTGCCAAGCATCGGGATCCACAGGCTCAGGAGCGGGGACGGGGCAGAGGAGCACCTCTATGCCCCGGAAACCATTCACCTTTTGCAGCAGGCGGTGCGCACGGGAAGCCGGGATCTGTTTGAGCAGTACGCCGCCCGGGTGGAAAACCAGGGGCCCCGCACCATCCGCTCCATGCTCACCTTCCGCTATGAAGCCTGCCGGGAGATCCCCCTTGAGGAAGTGGAAAGCGCGGAAAAGATTGTGCGCCGCTTCCGCACCGGGGCCATGAGCTACGGCTCCATCTCCCGGGAAGCCCACGAGTGTCTGGCGGAGGCCATGAACAGACTCGGAGGCCGAAGCAACAGCGGTGAAGGCGGCGAGCTCAGGGAGCGCTTCGGCACCGTACACAACTCGGCCATAAAGCAGGTGGCCTCCGGCCGTTTCGGCGTGACAAGGGAATACCTTCTTTCCGCAAAGGAAATCCAGATCAAGATGGCCCAGGGCGCCAAGCCCGGGGAAGGCGGCCATCTGCCCGGGGCCAAGGTAACGGAGAGCGTGGCAAAAACCCGCTGCTCCACCCCCGGCATTTCCCTCATCTCCCCGCCGCCCCATCACGACATCTATTCCATTGAGGACCTGGCGGAGCTGATCTACGACCTGAAGTGTGCCAGTGAAGAGGCAAAGATCACCGTAAAGCTGGTCTCCGCCTCCGGTGTGGGCACCATTGCCAGCGGCGTGGCCAAGGCCGGGGCCGGCGGCATTCTCATCTCCGGCGGCGAAGGCGGCACGGGGGCTGCGCCCTTCAGCTCCGTCCATCACGCAGGCCTTCCCTGGGAAATCGGGCTGGCGGAAGCCCATCAGGTGATGTGCCGCAACCGGCTCAGGCAGAAAGTCACCCTGGAAACGGACGGCAAGCTCATGAGCGGCCACGACGTCATGGTGGCGGTGCTCCTGGGGGCTGAGGAATTCGGCTTTGCCACCGCGCCCCTTGTTGCCCTGGGCTGCCGCATGATGCGGGTGTGCCACCTGGGCACCTGTCCCTTTGGCATTGCCACCCAGGACCCCGCCCTGCGCGCACGCTTTACCGGAAAGGCGGAATATGTGGAGCGTTTCATGCTCTTTATGGCGGAGCAGATGCGGCACATCATGGCCAGGCTGGGTGCCCGCACCGTGGATGAACTGGTGGGCAGAAGCGACCTTCTGAAAGCGAAAGAGGATGCACAGCTGGACCTGTCCCCCCTGACGGGCTTTTCCAGGAACACCCATTTTGAGAGCGGGGCAGCGCATGACTTCCATCTACAGGAGCGCACCGATGCCCGGCTTTTCCAGGACCATGTGCTCATCTCCACCGCCGACCGTGCCTTTGGCACCATGCTCAGGGGAAAGCGGCGCATCCATGCCCAGGGCAGCGGCGGCCAGTCCTTTGGCGCCTTTCTCCCTGAGGGGCAGGAGATCACCCTGTACGGGGTGGCCAACGATTACCTGGGCAAGGGACTCTCCGGCGGCACCCTGGCGGTATGCCCGCCGGTGGACAGCATATGGAAGGAAGAGGATACCCTCATAGGCAATGTGGCCCTCTACGGCGCCACCTCCGGCTATGCCTTTATCTGCGGCAGGGCCGGGGAACGCTTTGCCGTGCGCAATTCCGGCGCTTTTGCCGTGGTGGAGGGCACCGGAGACCATGGCTGCGAATACATGACCGGCGGCAGGGTTGCCGTCCTGGGGCCGGTGGGAGACAACTTCGCAGCCGGCATGAGCGGGGGCATCGCCTGGGTCCTGGATGAGGACGGAACCCTGAAGGACCGTCTGAACGGAGGCCATGTGCACCTCTGTCCCCTCTCCCCGGACCAGGCGGAGGAGCTGAAAAACCTTCTTGACATGCATGTCAGGGCCACGGACTCCCGGAAAGCCCGGGCCATCTTAAACAGTTTTGACACATACCTTCCCCTGTTCCGGGCTGTGATTTCCGATGAATACCTGTCTTTCCTGAAAGGGGCGTGACACCATGGGCAAAGCTTCCGGCTTTATGGAATATACCCGGGCGGAAAACCCGTACCGGGATGAAGGGGAGCGGCTGAAGGATTTTTCCTTCCTGCATACCCAGCTGCCCCGGGACATGCGGCGCACCCAGGCTGCCCGCTGCATGGACTGCGGCGTGCCCTTCTGCCAGTCGGATTTCGGCTGTCCCCTGTACAACCTGATCCCCGAGTGGAACGATCTTCTGTACCGGGGCCAGGAAAAGGAAGCCTTAACCCGCCTGATGATGACCGCTCCCTTCCCGGAGTTTACCGGAAGGGTATGCCCTGCCCTTTGTGAAAAGGCCTGCAACCTGGAGGAAAACGGCGTCACCAACCGGGACAACGAGCTGTACCTTATCGAGACAGGCTTTGCCCGGGGATGGATCCGGCCCCGGGTTCCCCCTGAGAGGACCGGGAAAAAGGTGGCCGTGGTGGGCAGCGGGCCCTCCGGCCTTGCTGCAGCGGATATGCTTAATCAGCTGGGGCATTTCGTCACGGTTCTGGAGCGGGCGGACCGTCCCGGGGGTCTGCTCATGTACGGCATTCCCTGTATGAAGCTGCCCAAGGAGATCCTGGAAAGGCGCATCCGCCTGATGGAGCAGGAAGGCATTGTTTTCCGCCTCTCCACCCCGGCCTCCCCTGAAATAACAGAAACCTATGACGCTGTGCTTATGTGCTGCGGCGCCCGCAGGCCCCGCACCCTTCCGGTTCGTCATATGGATGCACAGGGCGTGTACTTTGCCGTGGACTACCTGACAGAGGTAACCCGGGGCGTGCTTTCCGGGGATGCGGCACAAGTCACCGCCCGGGGCAGACATGTCGTGGTTGTGGGCGGCGGCGATACAGGCAATGACTGCGTGGGAACGGCCCTGAGGCAGGGATGCCGCAGCGTAACCCAGCTTGAGATGATGCCGGAAAGTCCACTGTCCAGGCCTGACGGGAATCCCTGGCCCCAGTGGCCCAGGATCCTGCGCACCGATTACGGCCAGCAGGAGGCCATATACCTGCATGGAAGCGACCCCAGAGTATATGAGACCACCGTGGATGCCATCCATACAGACCAGGAGAACCGGATCTGCGCCGTGGATACGGTGAAGGTTAAAAAGGCAGAGAGCGGGAAGCTCCTGCCTGTTGAAGGCTCCCTCCGGACGCTTCCCTGTGACCTGCTGCTGATCGCCGCAGGATTCACCGGATGCGAGGAGGAAACCATTACCCCCTTCTCTCTTTCCGCAGACAGCCGGGGCCGGCTCATGCCGGAGGACGGCGGGTATTGCCTTGGAAACAAACTGTTTTCCGCAGGGGATATGCGCACCGGCCAGTCCCTGGTGGTTAAGGCCCTGAGGGACGGAAGGAACGCTGCCAGGGAGGTCCACAGCTTCCTGATGAGATGACGGCATGAGCCCCGGTCAGGGGAATATCAAACACAGGCATAGTACATTTTGTACTATGCCTGTTACAATATGCCCCTGTCCGAATAACAGTACTATCCGAAGAAACCGTCAAAGGGAAAATTGGAAAACTGCCCGTAGAACACGATGGGGCATCTCAACTCCTTCTCCACCTGGTGCAACACCTTCCTGCAGGTAGAAAACTGTCCTGTTTATGTCCCATACATAAAATCCTGATTGCTGTGCTTCCCGGCCTCCTCCAGCACAGTAATTCAGGTACCTATTAATCAATCATCCACTTACCTTTCCGGTTATCACCTTCCCTGTGAATCATGCCTCTTTCACGCAACAGTTTCAATGATATTTCCACCTGCTTTTTCGTTATTCCTACGATATTCTCCAATTCAACATTTTTTACATATGGATTGAGGCAGATTACCCGATAAACCTGTTCTGTTCTCTGTTGGGTCTCCTCCCGTTTCGCTCCTTTTTTCGCTCCTTTTTTCGCTCCTTTATTCGCTCCTTTTTCCGCTCCTTTTTCCGCTCCTTTTTCCGCTCCTTTTTCCGCTCCTTTATTCGCTCCTTTTTCCGTTCCTTTATTCGCTCCTTTTTCGTTTTTGCGCGAGTCATGCCGTTTTATCAGTGGCAATATCAGCGTTGTCCGATCCGGTACTCCCAACCCAAACTGTTCTTCAACCATGGGTGTTTCCAGTCCCTCGGTATCCCATACATCGAAAATATCTGGAACACCGGAACCTGCATGCTCGCCGATTCCAATGAGATTGAACATTTTGAAAAGGATCCTGTTTCTCGGCTCAGAGATACCACCCCTGAGCATCTGTTTTTTCCCGGGAATAATCGTCCCTGGATTTGACAAAACAATTCTGTCAGGATACCGCTCGATGACAACACTCCAGCGCTGGAAATAGTCCGCATTCACAAGACAGTTTGCTATGGCTTCCCGGACTGCCAGATGCTTTGGCGTTTCTTCTATGCGATACGGTCCCTCTGTCATGAATGGCTTTTTGAAGTCCGCAGTGATTTTCGGATAAACCAGAGAGAAGAAATCAAAGACATTCCCGGAAAAGTCCCCTGACTGAGACTGTACACGATCCGTCCATCGGACCCGTGGATCGAGCTTTTCCCGATAATCCAGAAAGTAATTCGGAAACTGCGGCATGATTCGGTATTCCTGTCCAAACATCAGCAGCCCCGCTGCTGTTGGATGGATCCTTCCATCCCGCGTCTGTTCGCTTGCTGCTCCAATCTGTACAAGAAACTGTTCATCTGACAGCTTTGTCCATGCGCTGCCGGGCCTTCTCAGTTCATAGCGAAGACGGTAAAGTCTGACGCTTTCCGCATCAAATTTCGATATGTCCTCGTTTTCCAGCACCTTCATATCCGAGCTTTCATCTGCCTGATCGCGGAGCATGCCTTTGATTTCTTCAAGCGTACAATGATAGTCTCCCTCTCCTGTCCGTCTGAACGTTCCCCGCAGCAGATCTCCATTGATATAAACCGGTCTGGTCATACGGTCTGCCCTCGGAACATGTATGACGAGAATCACGTCTTCCCCAACTTCGTAAATCGAAACATCGTCTTCATGCAGCAGATTGACGCTGACTTTTTTCTGATCGTTTGCCTGATTCCAGAAGTTGGTTTTCAGTCTCGTGGCATTCTTCATGCCCGTGGTGAACCAGGTTCCGTCCTTTCTCTCCCGCACACCGCAGATAATGACCCCGCCATATGTATTTGCCATGGAAGAGTAAGTATCCCACAGACTGTGCGGCAGGCCGCCTTCTGCTGCTTTTACCTCGCGGCGGTTGTCTTCTTTGTATGCATCAAACTTCGAAAGATCAAATACTTCGTCCATTCCTTTTCCCTGCATCACTCACAGCTCCCTGTACATAAGAATCTCATCATGAAAGGAGCCGTCGTCAAACCGAAGCGCCCGGTGCCTTCGTCCACTCTCAATGAACCCGCATTTTGCATACAGCGCCTGTGCCTGGGTATTCTCTTCCACCACTTCAAGATCCATCTGCTGATAGCCGATTTCCCGGGCAAGTTCCGCAAGACAGGCTATCATGGCAGTGCCTATCCCCAGATGCCAGAACTCCCTGTACAGCGCTATGGCCATGGAGCAGCGGTGCAGTATCTTCCTTTTTGAGCCGATCCCGCTGATGGAACAGTTTCCCGCCACCCTGCCGTCCACGATTGCGACCATCATGACAGAAGAAGGATCATCCAGTATTCTGCCCAGGATTTCACGTTCTGCTTCCACCGTATAGGTAACTTCATCCGGATATCGGAGCAGGTACTCTGTTTCTCCTGCCGTATCTTTCATGTAGTGAATCATCATCTCTGAATCTTCCGGCGCTGTAGGTCGCAGGATACATGTTCTTCCATCCTTAAGGATGATTTCCCTCGGTGCAAATCTCATCGGCATTTCCTCCTTCTCATGTCGCATTAAAAATCATTTCAGCATGATTCTGACAACTGAACTACTGGCGGAATATGTTGTGATATTTCGGTATCTGCTCACGGACATTCCCGTCGATACACCATGTTATTGAGCCGTGCTCCCCGTGCAGCCTGAAGCGATCAGTGTCTTTCATTCATTCCCCGCAGAATCTCACCGTGTGGAAACAGGCACCTGTTTTCACCTCCTCATGGTGACGGTTTCATCATATCATAGCCTTACCGATTGGTCATTCACCCTGTAGGTGAATATTACCTTATTTCTTTGAAAGGAGCGTATCCAGCCCTGCTTCTGTAGATATCTGCAAGTTTCTCATAAGATTCATCATCAGGATTCCCTGGAATAACATTATTTCAACATCAAGATAAATAAATCCTCCACCAATCAGACGCTGAATCTTCTCTATATATAATCTTCCAGAATTCTGGTACTAACTTGTACCAGAATTCTGGAAGATTATGTATAAATATCCACTCAGTTACAGGCAGTTAACAGAGTCAATTTCATTTATTTTCAATATACATCCCTGTTAAAATCAGAATTCCATGCCTTTTTTCATGAATTCCATGATGTTTACATGGGAAATGCCGTTTCTTTTCTGCAGAATATAGTCCGTCGTCATGACATAGCGGGGATAATTGTCGCGAATCATTTCCAGAGGACGGTATTCCCGGTCTTCCGTTTCCCTGCTCGCAGCGATTGTGTATGCAATCTGGACGTAAGCATAGTCCATCTCAGGATTTCGCAGAATAAAATCACATTCGAAATTGCCGATTCTTCCCACGCTGATGGAATAGTCGTGAGAGCATGCATAGACATAGATCAGATTCTCAAGATCGGGACCGAATTGAACCCTGTTATCCGTGTTTACCGCATAATAGAAACTGAGATCAGCAAGATAGTATTTTTTCTCCCCCTGCAGGGAACGTTTGGATTTCATGTCAAACCTTGGACATTCGTATAGTACTTTGGCATCCAGAAGGATTCTGATATACCGGGCAACCGTGTTTTTTGATATGTGCAGACCACTCCCCTTCAATGCCCGATATATGCTGTTCAGACTCATCAGACCGCCAAAATTGTTGATCATGTACGAGCGCAGCTTCTCAAATGTGTCCTTCTCTCTGATTTTTACCCTTCTGCGGATGTCCTTCTCAAAGATTTCTTCGATAATGCCTGAAACATACCTGCGCCTGGCCTGCAGGTCAGGCAGTGTGAGCGTTCGGGGAAAACCGCCTTCCAGAATAAAATGGCTGAGTTCTTCCAAAGGATTCGCGGATACAGGCAGTTCAAGAAACAGCTTCATGTTCTCGTATTCCTCAAAGCTGAGCGGGAAAACTTCGAATTCCAGATACCGCCCGGTCAGTTTTGTCACGAGTTCACCGCTGAGAAGATAAGAATTGGATCCTGTAATAAAGATAGACCAGCTGCCCTCCGTCCTGAATCCGTTTAAGACCTCCTCAAACTGATCCACGTTCTGTATTTCGTCAATAAACAGATATCGCAGACCATTTCCCGGATCATAAGATTCAATCAGCTCTTCCAGCGCATCTGCGGATTTGACCTTCCGATGTTTTCTTTCGTCCAGATCCAGGTAAATGATATGATCTTCAGGAACACCCCTTGCCTGTAATTCCTGGACAATCAGGGCCATAAGGCATGATTTCCCACATCTGCGCACCCCGGTAATGACTTTAATCAGATCATCCGCGTCATAGAAACTCCGAATCTTTTTCAGGTAATTTTCCCTTGGAAAAAGCTTCATTGGCCAGTACCTCCTGCTAAACAGACAAATCACAGTGATACACTATCATATCTCTGTGAAACAGGCAAGTTAACGAAGCCAATTTCAGCAAAACATAAAAATTGTCCCTGTTAACTGATCATTTTGATCCTGCGCATGTTTCGGTTTTCAGGGCTCTGACACCCGGAATCCTGTCATTTCAGGCTTCCTGGCGTAAATCTGTGCAGCGAAACTACCGGCAGACAGAACGCAGAATATGCTGCAGGATGCAGACGGGTCCCGCTTTCCATCTGCAACGTAAAAGCCTGGCCCGCAAACATGGGACCAGGCTTTTCTGACGCAATGATGCAGTGGGATAACCGCATGTGTCCTGCACTATCTCTTCTCATGCGGCTTTCCCCATACGGTTTTCGGAGCCTTCCCTGCCCTGAAAGGCCTTAATAGGGGCTGTCAAACTCTTTTTCCGCTTTAGCCACCGCTTCCTCCAGGGTCAGGCCTGCAAAGGACTGGGCTCCCAGGAAACGGCCGGACTTTCTGTCATCCACAAACACGCCCACCACGATCCCGGGAATGGCGCTTTCCGGTGCATTGGGGGCATGGGGACCTCCCAGATCCGTCCTGCACCAGCCGGGATCCGTAAGATTGATCAGCACGTCCGTACCCTGGACCCTGGAACCCAGGTCGATGGTGATCTTATCAAGAGCCGCCTTGCTGGCAGAATAGCCTGCCTGGCATACATCCAGAGAAATACCACTGGTGGTGTTGAGGATGCGGCCGCTTCCCCGCTTCATCATCCCCGGCAGGAAATGGTAGCAGATCATGGCCGGAGCTATGGTGTTCACCCGGAAGCTGATCTCATAGTCTTCCACAGGCGTCTTCAGGTAATCCGTCCGGTAGGCGATCTGAAGGCCCGCGTTGTTCAGGACAATGTCCACATCCATGCCCATGGAGTCAATCTCTTTCAGCATGGCTTCCACTGACGGAAGATCGTTCAGTTCCGCTTCCACTGCGCAGACGCTGACATGCAGTGCCTTAAGTTCTTTCACCAGTTCCTCTGTGTGTTCCTTTTTCCGGCTGTGCAGTATGAGGTTGCAGCCTTTTTCCGCCATGAACCTGGCGGTGAGGCGCCCGATTCCCCGGGATGCACCGGTAATCAGTGCCCATTTTCCCTTTACGTCGTACATGGGATCCTCCCTGTGTGCTTATGTCATCTGTCCCGGGTGTACAGGTCCAGCAGCATGGCTGCCGGCCGGCTCCCGATCACGGTATGGTCGCGTTCATCGCCGTTGAGCATACGGCCCAGGGTAAGTTTCCCATCCCGCCACACCAGTTCCCGCTTCTGCGCAATAAAGGCAAATGTGTTTTCCCTTAAGGCTTCAAATTCCACATTGAAGGACACCCCGCACAGGATATACCGGCCTTTGCCCTGTCTTAGGATGAAACCGCCGCCCTGGGGTCGGTCCTCCCTTCTGTGCCCGACGCGTCCGTTATAGTCACGTATGCCCCCGTGGCCAAAACTTACCCGGAAACGGATGTTGTCCCAGGTGATGAAGCGGCTCTGCCCGTCCGCCTCCTGCCGGATTTTATCGTGAATTTTCTCATGAATTTTCTCATGATTTTTTTCCGGCATGTCT
>CAMOVR010000128.1 GCA_946627565.1 uncultured Clostridia bacterium | reverse complement strand
TCTTTGCCCTGATCTTCGGTCTTGGCACCTATGCAGGCACCATGGCCATTCTGGTGTTCACCCTGGGCGTCATCACCAAGATGATGTATGAGTCCATCGAGACCATCGACATGGGCGCCTTTGAAGCCATGGAATCCTTTGGTGCCAACAAGTTCCAGGCTTTCTGGTCCGCCTGTATGAAACAGATCCTGCCCACGTATCTCTCCTACTGTCTGTATGCTCTGGAGATGAACATCCGGGCTGCCTCCATCCTGGGCTATGTGGGTGCCGGCGGTCTTGGCCTGCTCATTGACGAGCGCATCGGCTGGAGAGACTACAACGGTCTTGGCACCGTGCTCATCATGCTCTTTATCCTGGTGGTTTCCATTGAGCAGCTGAGCCAGTACCTGAGAAAGAAACTGAGCTGAGGGGAGGCAGAAGAAATGACGAAAACCGTATCACCTCAGCCCCGGGCCCTCACCATAGAGGAAACCTACAACCAGCGGCCGAGACGCTGGTGGCTGTATACCCTGGTGGTGCTTATCGTGGCCGCGCTTCTGGCCTGGGCCGGCGGCGGTGTGGAATACAAGGGCATCACCACCAAGGGCACGGATGTGGCCAGGGGTATTGCCCAGGGCCTGATCCATCCGGATGTTGACCTGCTGCTGGGCCGCATTGGCCCGGATACCTCCACTACCCAGCTCTTTGGCATGAAGATCTCCACGGAGGGCGTGCCGTATCTGCTGTTCCAGACCATCGCCATTGCCTTCCTGGGCACCATCATCGGCGGCATTCTGGCCGTTCCCATCAGCTTCCTGGCCTGTGACCGGGTGGTACCCAAGTGGGTGGCCAAGATTTTCCAGCTGCTGATTCTCCTGATCCGTACCATCCCCAGCCTGGTCTGGGCCCTGGTGTGGATCCGAGTGACAGGTCCCAATGCCTTCTGCGGCGTGGTGACCCAGAGCGTGTGCTCCATCGGCATGATCTCCAAGATGTACATCACGGCCATTGAAGACCTGGATGTGCGCATTCTGGAATCCCTGGATGCCTGCGGCTGCAACGGCCTTCAGAAAATCCGGGTGGGCATCCTGCCCCAGATTGTGCCCAACTTTATTTCCACCGTCATCTACCGGTTCGACATCAACATGAAGGACGCCACCACCCTGGGCATCGTGGGTGCCGGCGGCATCGGCGCGCCCCTGATCCAGTGCATCACTTCCAGCCGCTGGAGCATGGTGGGTGCCTACCTGTTCGGCATGATCCTCCTGATGCTCATCATCGAATGGGCGTCCACCAGGATCCGCAACCGACTGACAAGAGGCTGACGCATGGCAAGACTGACCATCTATTTTACCTCGGATACACACGGTTATCTGTATAATACCACCTTTGCGGACGGACAGGAGAGGAGCATGGGGCTCCTCTCCATGGACTTCCCAAAGGATGGAAATACCCTGGTTATTGACGGGGGCGATACCATTCAGGGTTCGCCCCTGACCTACTATCTCCACGAAAAGGGCGAAGGCCAGGACATGATCTGGGAAGCCCTGAACCGGCGGGGATATGACTATGTGACGCTGGGAAACCATGACTTCAACTATGGGAGAAGCTGGCTTTCCCCTTACCTGCATGGCCTGCATGCAGAGTGCCTGTGCGCCAATGTGGAGGATCTTCAGGGGGAGCTTCCCCTTGGGGGGACAGCCATCCGTGTCATGGAAAACGGCCTGAAGGTGGGTTTGTTTGGAATTGTTACGGACTGGGTGAACCGCTGGGAAAAGAAGGATAACCTGAAGGGCTTTAAGATCAGCAGCCCACTTAGGGCAGCCAGAGCATGTGCGGCAAGGCTCCGGGAAGAAGGGGCGGACATCGTGGTGGGCATCTACCACGGCGGCATGGAAAAGGACCTTGAGACGGGCAGGCTTCTGTCGGATACGGATGAGAACCTGGCCTGCAGAATCTGCGAGGAAGTGCCTGTGGACCTCCTCCTGACAGGGCATCAGCATATCGCCATGACCGGAAGCTGGAATGGCACCCATCTGGTGCAGACCCCGTTCAACGCCCTTCAGTATGTGAAGGTTCAGCTGCAGGATGACGGCACATGGGTCTCTGAACTGGTGACCCCGCCCTCTGTGCAGACCCTTACGGAAAAGGAAAAGAAGATCCGCGGGGACCTGGAAAAATGGCTGGATACCCCCATCGGGCATCTTTCCCGGGATCTGTGGCCCGGGGATAAGCTGGATATGGCACTGCACGGCACAAGCATTGCAGCTTTCTTCAACCGGGTTCAGCTGGATGTCAGCGGAGCGGATGTGTCCCTGAGCATGATTCCAAACAGCTGCCGGGGGTTTGCAAAGGATGTCACGGTGCGGGACGTGGTGGCCACCTACATCTATCCCAATACCCTCTGTGTGCTGAAGGCGGACGGGAAGACCATCCGGGCTGCCCTTGAGCAGACCGCCAGCTATTTTGACGCCAGGGGTCCGGAGAATATCCGGATCTCGGATGCATTCCTCCATCCCAAGGAGGAACATTACAACTACGACTATTTCGCGGGTCTTACCTACGCCTTTGATCTCTCCCGCCCTGTGGGTCAGCGGGTATGCTGCCTGAAGCGAGAGGGAAGGGACATACAGGATGAGGATGTCTTCACCGTTGCGATGAACGATTACCGGGCCACCGGCACGGGAAAATATCCCATGTGGACCCGCTGCGAGCATGTGCAGGATATCCTCACCGAGATGTCCGAACTGATTCTCACATATTTTTCAGAGCATGCCCTGGTACAGGCGGAGGAGCCTTCCTCCCCGGTATGTTTCTATGGGGATATCCGTCTCTGAGTCAAAGGACTGCTCCTTCTGGGGCGGTCTTTTTGAATGATTTCCGCATATGCCGGGGCCTGCATGGTGTTCCGGATACAGGTATGCAGACACGAAAAAACCCTGAAAATCAGAAGCTCCCGGAATTTTGTTAGCACTCATGTCCAGTGAGTGCTAATTTTCTATTGCAATCGTACCCCCGACGTGCTACAATACTTTCCGGAGCGTGAGACGGAAAGGTTTCACGCTCCGGAATTTGTACAGGCACGGCCTGTCTGTCCCAGGAAACAGGAGGTACGATTCAAAATGGCTGTGAATCAGGTTAAGGGCAGCGTTTCCATTGATGCCGAAAATATCATGCCGGTCATCAAGAAATGGCTGTATTCTGACAAAGATATTTTTCTCCGCGAAGTCGTTTCAAATGGCTGCGATGCCATCACCAAATACCGCATGCTGCATCCCGGCAGCGAAGAACCCATGGAAGTCCTTGTCACGGTGGACAAGGAGAAGAAGGAAATCCGCATTGACGATACCGGTATCGGCATGACGGCGGATGAGGTGGACAGGTACATCAACCAGGTGGCCTTCTCCAGCGCCACGGAATTCATGAAGCAGTTTGAAGGCAAGGACCAGAAGGACGAAGACGGCAGGAATGACATCATCGGACACTTTGGTCTGGGCTTCTATTCTGTCTTTATGGTCTCCGAAAAGGTGGAGATTGATACCCTGAGCTACCAGGAAGGCGCCGAGAGTGTGCACTGGGTCAGCGAAGACGGCATGAATTATTCCATTGAACCCGGCACCAGGACAACCCACGGCACCACCATCACCCTGCACATCGCCGAGGAAGAGAAGGAGTTTCTGGACAGGTGGCGTCTGCATGAAGTGCTGACCCGCTACTGTGCCTACATGGCATATCCTGTCAAGCTCTTTGACGCCAATGAAAAGCCCTACGAGCATGACGAGCCTGTGGAAGGGGAGACCAACGAAGACGGTACCCCCAAGATGCACAAGGTGGTGGATGAGCCCAAGCCCGAGCAGATCAATGACACCAACCCCCTGTGGCTGCGCAAGCCCAGTGAGTGCACGGATGAGGAATACAAGGAGTTTTACCACAAGGTCTTCAGCGATTATGAAGACCCGCTGTTCTGGATCCATCTGAATGTGGACTATCCCTTCAACCTCAAGGGCATTCTGTATTTCCCCAAGCTCAAGGAGCAGTTCGGCGTACGGGAAGGCCAGATCAAGCTGTTCTCCGGCCAGGTCTTCGTGGCGGACAACATCAAGGAAATCATCCCTGAGTTCCTCATGCTCCTCAAGGGCGTCATCGACTGTCCGGACATCCCCCTGAACGTAAGCCGTTCCTTCCTGCAGAATGACGGCTATGTGAAGAAGATCTCCGCCCACATCACCAAGAAGGTGGCGGACAGGCTGACGGGCATGTTCAACACGGAGCGGGAGCAGTACCAGACCTACTGGGATGACATTGCCCCCTTCATCAAGTACGGTTGCATCACCGACAGCAAGTTCTTCGAATCCGTCAAGGATGTCCTGCTCTTCAAGCTCACCAGCGGCAGCTACAAGACCCTGGAAGAGTACAAGACAGACAACAAGGAAAAGGCCGGCGAAAAGGTCTATTACACCTCAGATGCCCAGCGGCAGGCGGGTTCCATCTCCCTGTACACGGAGCGGGGCATCGATGTGGCCATCATGGACTTCAAGGAACTGGATGCAGCCTTCATGAACTTCATGGAATTCTCCGGCAACGCAGGCGTCAAGTTTGCCCGTGTGGATGCTGATGTTTCCGGCCTGACCGGTGAAGGCGAAGAAGGCAAGGATCTGGACGAGAATGCCATGCAGGATCTTTTCCGCAAGGCACTGGGCCAGGATAAGCTGAACGTCAAGCTGGCTGCCATGGCAAACACGGATCTCATCGCCATGGTGACGGAGGACGAACAGGGCCGCCGCCTGAAGGAAGTATACCGCATGAAGGACATGCCTGACGTGTATGAGCTGGTGCTGAACCGCCGCAATGCCACTGTGGCAGCCCTTGCAGGCAGGGATCCCGAGGATGAGATGACAAAGCTCCTGTGCGCCCAGATCTATGACCTGGCCCGTATGGCCGCCAAACCCCTGGAAGCAGATCAGATCACCGAATTCTTAAACCGCTCCCAGAAGATGGTCAGCATGCTGGCAAAGTAAGACAGAATACGGATATATACAGAAAAGAGGCCTTCAGCCTCTTTTCTGTTTTCCTGTCTTCGTCCTTCTTTTGGATGAGGGCGGGGAGGCGTTTCCCTGCCGATGCAGGAGCGCATCTTTGTCTGCATACCGGTATGTGCAGCACGGAATCCGGGGCAGGAGCGGCTTTTGACATATCCGCCATGAATATGCTACAATCGGCTCTGCAAATATTATGAACGAGAAGGGAGTCCAGCATGGATCTGATCAGGAATTTCCTTCTGTATATAACCCTGACAATGGCTGTCAACCTGGAAGCGGCACCCACACCGGGACCGGTTCCTGAGACAACTGCGGCCATCGTGGTCACGGAAGTGGAGGAAGAGATCCCCACGGACGCCAGCGGCGCACCCATTATCGGCAGCTATCTGGCCACCCCGGGACCGCCCACACCCACCCCCATGCCCAGTGTCACGCCCAATGAAGCCTATACTTCCCTCTCCATGGGCAGCCGCGGAGATGATGTGCGCAGGCTGCAGTCCCGTCTGGTGGAGCTTGGCTTTCTCACCGGCAATGTGGACGGGGCCTTCGGAGGCCAGACCCGCAATGCGGTCATGCTCTTCCAGGAAGTCAACGGCCTGCAGAAGGACGGCGTCGCCGGAAAGGCCACACTGACCAGGCTTTATGAGGATCCGGACGTGATAGCGAATCCTGCTGTCATCACCCCGAGTCCTGTACCCACGGCCACACCGGACGCGGCAGGGGTGATTCCGATTCCCCAGTACCCCAAGGAAAACTGGGTGCAGGATGAGAAGGCCCAGGTGCTGCTCAACGGTTACATGCAGGTGGTACCGGAAACGGGAAAATCCCCCAGGGTCTGGATGCGGGGCGCCTCCGTGGTGGTCTCCCTCAGCGATCTGTTTTCCGCCATGGAGATGGATGTGACAGCCAGCTGGGGAAACAGCCTGAGTTTTGCCTGGGCTGACTATCTGGTGGAAGCCGAGCTGGTGGAAGCGGCCAGGGCCAGCAGGCAGGAGGATGATGTCTCCTTTGCTCAGGCGTATGAGGTCCGGGTGGACGGCGTGCCGGTGACAATAAATCAGGGTGACCTGATGTATGAAGACGGCCAGTGGTATGCCACCACGGATTTCTTTGCCAGGACAATGCATGCCGAGACCAGATGGGAAGAGGAAGAAAAGACCCTCATGATCACTATCCAGGACAAGGCTGTATATCTTTCCGTGGACTGAAACAGAATACGAAAAACAGGAGCGGCAGATGCTGCTCCTGTTTTCTTCTTCATTCGTGTCAGGTGCTGCCTCCGGAAGCTTTCTTCATGCAGCAGTTCTTATATTTCTTCCCGGAGCCGCAGGGACAGGGATCGTTGCGTCCGATTTTTGGCCCGCTGTTGACGATCGTTTTGCTGTTGTACGCACGCGGGTTTTCGGTAAATCCAAGATTTTCAGGGAAGATGGATGCATACAGGCTGGTTGGCCATGTACGGCAGGTCTTAAGCTCCTGGAGCAGCTGGGTGTGTAAGGATTCCAGATCTGCACCGTCTTTTACCGCGGCAAAGAAAGCGGCAAATCGCTCATACAGAAGAGGATAATCCTTTTGCAGAATATCCGCATCATGCAGGATTACACTGTGGTCACTGACCGCGTCAAGATAGAGCAGTTCCGCATCGGCCTGTGACATCTGTATAATGTCCTGGAAAAGCTCCGGATCATCCAGAACATATCCAAAAGGCATCACATCGCGGAATCTGGTAGAGGGAAACTGCATCACCGATTCAGCCTGCAGAAGCTTCTTGAAGGATTCTCTGGGAGACGGAGCCAGATACGTATCCTTTTCCAGCATCTCATGATATCCAAATGAGACGAAAACGGCATATTCCGCATCTGTCATGGCCCGCTGATTTTTCATCATCCGGATAAAGTCAAAGACGGGTGCCGGGTCCGGTATATGGGAGATGGAAAAAAGCATTTTGGGGGCTACCTGGGCAACCACATCAACGGTAAAAAGTGACGGATTCCGGGTGAAGAAGGAAATCAGTATCTGGTTGTACTCCGCAGGATCTGCTTTGCCTGATTCCTGTATTTCACTCAGCAGGAAGAGAAGATAACTGAGTTCCAGCGTTTCTTTCTGGTTCCAGGAGTGCTCCTTCAGCGTATCCATAATGACAGATAAGGAGGAGGATGCGCCATTGGCGTTGAGCGCATGTATGTACGATAAAATAAAGGACAGGCTGCGGTCACCTGAATCGTAAACGGTTTTGAGATAAGGCAGAGCTTTTTTAAACCATCCTCTTTCCAGACAGGCCTGGCCCATGAGAAAGTTGAAGTGGATGGACTGTGGATCCGCATGGACCAGGATTTCAGCCTCACGGGCTGCTTTCCCGGGATAGCCGGTGGACAGGTAGAGACAGGCAAGCATGATGTGGAAAACGAGCTCATCAGGGAAAACAGCCGCTGCTTTTTCTGCTGTCTTCGCAGCGCTGGTATAATCCTGATTCTTATCATAGGTCATGATGAGATCGTACAGAGGCCATGCATCCCTGTTGGCTGGACGTTCCCATGGAATATGGTTGACCCCATTGTCTGCAGAAAGTCCGGCAAGCCGTTCATATGCTGCACGGATGGCCTGGAAAGCATCCGGATCCTTTTCCGGTGAATGCTGACGGATCTGGGAAAAATAGGCACGTTTGATTTCATCCTGGGAGGCACCGGGATTCACGCCCAGCACCTGATAGTCAGTCATGGTTATCACCTCACAGCGGGATCAGATGGAAAGGCAGAGCAGGGAAAGGGAAGGAAATATCAGACAGCGGCCGGCTTTGCAGGTTTCCGTGTCCTGCCGGGACGGCGTTTTCTTCCGGGTTTCAGCTGAGGCGGCGGCAGCAGATGGTCCGGGAAATTCTCGGCGAAATAGGCATATTTCTTGATTCTGGGTCGCCCGGAAGGTGCATAGACGGCAAGAAAGCTGCGCTTTACGCTGCCAAGACTATTATGATCAATCTCGTGGGCCCTGTCTTTGAGAATATCATACAGGTTCCGGTACTGGCCCCGGATGATTTCCAGGATCTGCCTGGCCTCCTGTATGGAATCCGTTTCCTGCAGCAGGCACAGGAGTGTGTCCAGAACGTGGCAATCCTGTACATCCCCCGCCTTACTGCTTCCGGTATGGTTTTCAAAGAGATAGGAAGCGGATAAACGGAAGACTCCAGGCAGGCGGTCGTCCCCGCGGAAGATTTCATATACCCAGCCTTCCACGTTTCTGGTGAGCTTCTTATTATCTGCCCGGAGAAAAGCGTCTGCGGTTTTCATCATGGAGGGCCCAAAGCGGGGATCCCCCTGCAGCAGGGGCACAAGTATCCTTGCGTATTTGAATAAATCAGGAAGGTAACTGTCGTTCTGCATTCTGAGACGGGAAGCATGGGAGATCATCTGGTCTGTCGCCCTGGCTGCCAGATTGTACCAGGTTTCGGTCTTCTGTTCTTTGAAACCGCACAGTATGCTGTGCATCAGAGCAAAGAGGGAGACCAGCTGGCTGGAATCATTTTCCCAGCGGCGTTTGCGGCTGAGCAGGCCCAGAAGGATCTCCGCGGCTTCCTGGTTCATGTTAAGACTGGTCAGGCATTGTACATAGAGCTGTTCGAATTTCAGCCCCCGGACAGAGAGACTGTAGGCCCGCTGAAACAGGGGAAGCGCCTTTTTACTTTCGCCTTTTGTCTGGCATGCCTTGGCAGCCAGGGAGGCATAACTGGGTTCATTCGGGTATTTATTGGAGAGCTTTACAGCCTCTTTGACAGCTGTGACCAGCTTGCCTGCCCGAAATGCAAAATAGGCATAGAGATAATGATACTCCGGTAAGCCTGTGGCCTGGTAGGCGTTTCTGGCCGTACTGGCTGCAGTATTGGCGCTCCAGTGTGAAGCAAACTGGATCTCCCGGTTATACATTTCCAGTATGACGCTTCCGGAGGGAAAAATGAGATGGTTCTCGTCTTCATCCGGCGGGCCGTTTACCAGCCGCTCATAGGCAGCGCGGATTTCCTGGAAAGCTTTGGGATCCTTATCCGGGGAATGCTGGCGTACCTTGGCAAAATATGCTCTCTTGATCTCCTCTGCGGTTGCATCTGAGGATATCCCCAGGATTTCGTAATCGGTCATATGGTTACCCCCAGTGCAGTTGCTCTTCTCAGTCTAAAAAGCCTTCTTCGTCAAGCAGTTCCATGATCTCTGATTCCAGGACCGGCGTGTAGCCGAAATTCTTCCTGACAATCTGCTTTTTCAGATCCAGAAGGAGTTCAGACAGCTCTTCTTCCGTATCGCTGTCCAGTTCGCCGCTGGCCAGGACACGCTCGGCATTGCGGATCACGGTGCGGTATTCCTTGCTGCCTTCCACTTTTTTCCAGTCATCAGGATTCACGTCATCGTCATCATCATCATCGTCGTCTTCATTATTGTCATCGTCCGGGTTCTTAAGTCCGTCGTCCATCATGTCAATTTTAATGGAGGCGTTCTTTCCGGTGCTCTTAACCACAGCCTCAACTTCCAGGATGCCGTTGAGATTGTAGGTGAAGGAAACCTCAATGGGTTCCTCACCGGACGGCTTGGCAGGTATATCCTGGAGGTAGAATTTGCCGATGAGACGGTTGCTGGTGGCCACATCGCTTTCACCCTGATACACCTGCACCAGCACCTGAGTCTGGTAGTCAGAATCCGTATAATACGTATCACTGCGGGTTACAGGAATGGTGGTGTTGCGGTGGATCAGGAAGGACATGACATTGTCGTCCCAGCCGGCCCGAACCCGGATACCCAGGGAGAAGGGGCAGACATCTGTCATGATCAGGCTGTCTTCCGGGCTGATGGTGCCCTCGATAATGCCTGCCTGAATGGCAGCGCCTTCGGCCACGGCATAGTCAGGGTTGACGGCGGTTTCCGGTTTCATGCCCAGATAGGCCTCTATATCCCGGGCTACCATGGGCATGCGGGTGCTGCCGCCCACCAGGATGATCTTGTCAATGGAGGAGACATCAACGCCGGAGTCCATGAGCACCACATCAATGGGCGCATGGGTGCGTTCCAGAAGGTCCTCGCACATCTTTTCAAACTGATCTGCCGTGATATCCTCATCGATGGCAAGAGGTTCCCCGTTTTTCAGGGCAATGGCGGGAAGCGTCACATGGCAGGTGTATTCACTGGACAGCGTCTTCTTGCATTTCTCGGCCGCATCCTTGATTTTGGCCATGGCATGCTTGTCCGTGGACAGATCAATGCCGTGGGCATTTTTAAAGGAATTCAGGAAATAATCGATGAGCTTCTGGTCAAAATCCTTGCCGCCCAGCTGGTTGTCGCCGTTGCTGGCCTTGACTTCCAGCACGCCGGAGAACATTTCCAGCAGCGTCACGTCAAAGGTGCCGCCGCCCAGGTCATACACCAGGATATGACTCTCATCGTCCATGTGGTCCAGTCCGTAGGAGAGGGCCGCAGCGGTGGGCTCATTGATGATGCGGTCCACGGTGAAACCGGCATCTGTTCCGGCCCGGACCACGCTCTGGCGCTGGATGTCGTTGAAGTATGCAGGAACAGAAATAACCGCATGGGTGATTTCTTCATCCAGGGATTCTGAAGCAAAGTGGCGCACGTATTCCAGCAGCTTGGAGGAAAGGGCGATGGGAGTATACTTCTGTTTCCCGATGGGGATCAGATCGCCGCTTCCGATTTTTCGCTTGACTTCAATGGCGGTATTCTCGGGGGAGAGCAGGAACTGTGCCCGGGCCTTTTCACCGATGACCCAGTTTCCGGACTGGTCAATGCCCACAGCGGAGGGGGTGATGATTTCCCCGTCCAGGTTCAGGATCATCTCCGGTTTGCCGTCGCGGATGACAGCGGCTTCAGTGGTGGAAGTGCCAAGATCAATGCCGATAATGGTGTTCATATATTCAAAATCCTTTCAGTTTATTCGTCTGATGTTTCCGGATGATTCAGTTCCTGCGGCTGAACAGGCGCGAATAGAAACTGCGGGCCATATTGGCTGTATCCGACCGGTCAGGGATGGGCGGGGTATCGGGAGAAGTGTC
>CAMOVR010000127.1 GCA_946627565.1 uncultured Clostridia bacterium | reverse complement strand
TCCTTTCGTTTCGGTCGTGTTGGGTTTGATTGTTCTTTTACTCTGTCCCTGGATTCGCTGTTTTCGGCAGCTGCTTTATCTGTCTTCTGTCAGTCTCATGATTTGGCCGGATGCCCTCCGGGTGGGGCCCGGGAGCTGCAGGGTGGTACCTGCCCTGCGCTCTGGCCTCTCAGTCCCCCGGCAGATGGATGCCAGTCACCTGCCAGGTGGGGGAAAGTGGCTTTCACCCTCAGGCCGTGACACGGACCTTAAGGCTCGCCACCCTGGCCTGGTTCACGCTGCTGAACTTCATCACCGTCTCCCCCTCGCTGACGGGCACCACGGTGACCACGGCATCCGTCACGTCGGTGATCCTGGCAAAGGCCTGCCGGGAGTTGTAAACCCGAAAGCGCTGGTTGGAAGCGTTTGCCGGCTGGAATTTCACCCGGACCAGCCTGGCCGGATCCCCCACCTGCATCTGCAGCTCCGTAATGGCCTGGCCGGGCTTGGCGGGATCCTCCAGCGTCAGGCCGGTCACATGGACATAGGGCGGGAACTCACATTCCCCCACCTGTTCCAGATCCCAGCTGCAGGTGGCCTCCTCATTGTCCCAGTCGTCCTTGGCGGAGGTCACCACAAAGTCCCCCACCATGATGTGTCCGTAGGGATCCGTCATGCGCAGGGATGCGTCATTCTCGCAGCCCGCAGACGTGGCATACCAGTTCAGCAGGTCCTGGCCCCGGTCCCTCTCCCCGGTGACCTCATCCTCCATGTACTCCCCCTCCAGGGTCAGATCCCCGGACCGCTTGGTGATGTACGGCTCCTCCCAGGTGTCAATGTCGCTGCTGCCGTCCCCGGTGTCCCCGGACACGGTGCGGTTCATGCTGGTCAGGCCGTAGATGCGCACCCATTCATCGGCGGAGACGTCAAAGATCTCGATGACCCAGTTCTTTATGGTCACCGGGCAGCCCCGTTTTCGTCCTCTCGCCATACGTCCTCCTTTCTGTCTCATCGTCCGCTCTGCTCATTCTTCGTCGTATTCACAGTACAGGACCCGGATGTTCAGGCAGTAGAGCTTCCTGCCCTTCTCATCGCTCCCAAGGCCCCTGGCCCCGCTGACCTGATCCACCTGGGCCCGGCTCAGGCCCCCTGCCAGGAAGCCTTCCCAGTCCGAAAGGGCAAAGGACAGGTCCTGACAGGTGCGGAAGGCATCCCGGTCGGTCTTTCCCCGCACCAGGATCTGGAGCCTGGCCCCCTGTCTGGAACCGGGGTATCCGGCATCTGTGGCGTACACGCAGATGGCCCGGTCCGGAAGATCCGGCATGGTGCCGTAGAAGATTTCCCCGTCCCCGTCCTTCCCCGGGACCCGGCCAAAGCCCAGGAAGGCAATGTGGTCCGCCATCTGAGAAAGCAGATTCAAAGGACCATCACGCCCTGTCTTCCCTGAAGATCCCAGCAGTCCTCGATCTGCCAGGGCACCGAGAGGGAGTTGCTGGAGCTGTCGTCTTCTTCATCTTCGTCAAAGTCTTCTTCGTCTTCCTCTTCGCCCCAGTCGTCTTCCTCCAGATCTTCGTCCAGGTCTGATTCCCGGTTAGCGCCGTCCTTTTTTTCTTTCACGTTTACTCCCCCCTTCTGTCTTTCCGTCCTACTTAAGGGCCCGGCTGAAGACGTCCCCGGCGGCTTCCAGCATGGCTTTCTGCACCCCGCCGTCATACACCGGGTCCTCCAGAAACTTGGCCTTCCCGCTCGGGTGGCTCACCCATGTCTTCTCATGCACGTACATGGCATATGCCTCGCTGTACCCGGCTGCCGCCTCATCCCGGCCTTCCGAAACCGTTCCGGAATTCTTAAGCCGCCCCGTGTCCACCGGCACCTGCTCAAGGGATGCCCTGAGCAGTTCCTCCGCCCCGGCTCTGGCTGCCGGCCCTGCCCGGCGCTGCATTCTTTTGAGATTCCCCCGGTTTACCTTAAGGCGTATGCTGCTTTTCCCAGGCATTTCACTTCAGCTCCAGTTCCAGGTGATGGTCCCCGAAGGCCCGGCATACCCGGCAGGCCTGCACCTCGTATTCCCTGTCCCCCAGGGCCACCCGGCTTCTCACCGGCACCTCATTTCCCTCAAGAAACAGGACCCCGACCCCCGGGACCTCCAGCAGGGTGCCGTTTACCCCCGGCAGATCCTGTTTCAGGTGCAGGCCCGGCTCAAAGCGGCAGGGTCTTGCTTCCATCTCCCCGTATATGCTCTCCCCGGCCCCCTCCCGGATGTACGGCCAGATCCGGCACTCTTCCCTGAGGAGACAGCGGATCAGGCTCACAGCTTTTCCCTGCCGGAGATGCCGCATATGAGGATGAAACCGTACACCGCGTCTCCCTCCATGCTGCCCGGGCCTTCCTGCAGCCTTTTGTCCCTGTGGGGTTTATCCTGTTCCCTTTCGTCCTGAGCCTCAGCGCTGTCAATCAGTTCCATGAGTGCCCGCACGAAAGGGGCATCCATCCCGCTCTCCGTCCGGCCGTATCTGCAGCTCCTGCATCCCTGGCAGGTGCCCTCACGTCTTTTGTCCGGGATTTCCTGCCTTTTGACATCCCAGGTTCCCGCATGCTTCCTGCTCACTTCTTCCCATGACCTGTGCATATGCTTTTTCCTCCTTGCTCTTTCTGTCTCTCCCGCGGCGCCTACTGCTTTCCAAGCACAATCCTGTCCTGCGCCCAGGGCCTTCCCGGCCCTTCCACGCCCTTGTACAGAAGCCCGCTGCGCAGCAGAATGCCTCTTGCCTCCGGCGCCATCTCAAAACCTGTACGGGGCTGCACGGAAGCGGAGAAGTTCCCGATCTTCACCGCCGTCACCCGGCCGGGCAGCTCACCTGTACTGTCAGCAAGCTTCTTCTCCCATTCCGCCTGGGCAATCACAGCACGCTCAAAGGCCTCTTTCTCCTCCCCGGAGACGGGTTCCCTGGGGAATATGTGGTTCAGAAGCCGCTCCTGTGCCAGCTCCAGCTCCCTTCCGGTGACCGGCTGTACCAATCTTCACCCTCCTCTTCCGTGCAGTCCCTGGCAATCTGCAACTGAACATTTGTTCAGTCACAGAAATCGTGTCAATGCAATGGTTTTACGCGTAACTTAATCGTTTAACTTTCCTGTACCTCAAAACTTCCGGCGCCACTGTCCGGCTATATTCCGCCTCAGGTTTTTCCCCTGCTGCTGCCGGTTTTGCGCCTTGCCTTCTGGGGCGCTTCATGGGGCTCTTCTGCCGCCCGGTCTTTGGGAGGGTCAGGGGGCATTTCCTCAGGCTCCTCCTGAGGCGCTTCCTCTTTCTCCCCGTTTTCCTCTTCTGCCTCTGCGGTTTCCTCCGCCTCTTCGAAGGGAAGGAGCTCTTCCTTCTCCCCGCCGTGGGCTTCCGCCACAGCCTTTTCAAGGGCCAGGGCCATGGCGTTTTCCCTGTCCTCCGCAGCCGTTTTCCTCACCTGCTCCCCGGCTTCCCCGGCCTGAACGGCCACTGCAAAGCCCTGCCGGATCATCTTCCGGGCAAAGCCCTCCGGAGCGTCCAGCATCTGACCGGTGCGGTACACATGCATCTGTTCCGGCTGGGGAAGGGGCCTGACAAAACGGATCCTCATGGCTTGCCTCCTTACTGCTCAATCAGCACGGCAAAGGGATAGCGGGACTCGTTGTCGGCGTTCAGGCGGTTGACGGGGTTGGGCAGCACCCAGCCGGCGCGGAACACGCATCTCAGGGCCACCATGTCCTGCTGGGCCAGGTTGTAGACAATCTGCATGGTGGTGGGATCCTGGATCACCGCCTCCGTCAGCAGCTTCACGGTGATGTCCGTGCGCATGGCCCACACCGGCAGGGAGAAGTCCCCGCCCACCAGCAGGGCCCCGGCTCCGTTCATGATCTCCGTCTTGGGGAAGATGATCTCGTTGCCGTCCAGTTCAAAGTGGGGCACCGAGCTGATGCCCGACTGGTAGGGTGTGCGGCCGAAGATGGGCAGGCCGTTGGCGTCCACCGTGCCCCGCATCTTGGAGCGCATGGTCACATGGGCCACATAGGCAGAGGGGGTATAGCCGTCCTCCTCCACCAGGCTGGCCACGCCGCCGTCCCCGAGAAGCTCCTGGTACAGGGAGCCGGCGGGATCGTGCAGCACGATGTTGCCCGCATGCATGGCCCCGGGGATGATGCCCTCCGGGAAATTGGCGGGCTTGTTGGCCCCGTAGAGCACCGCCTTGTCAAAGGTGGCCCCTATGGCCTCCGTCAGGCGGGGCAGCACGTTGCCCCAGATGTCATACTCGCTGTCGTCCAGGACATTCTGGGGAATGGGAACGATGCAGGCGATTTCCTCCGCGTACAGCTTCACATTCTCCCAGGCCTGGGCCGTGGTCTGCTTAAAGCCGATGTCCCCGTCCACAAAGTAGGACATGGGCAGGGCGGAGAGGACAGGGATCATCCGGGTGGAACTTCCCATGTCCGGCAGACGGCGCATAAGGCGCATCATGGTGGAACGCTCCGGCACCATCTGGATGATCTGCCGGGTATTCTCCTCCGGAATCAGAACCTCCGCGCCGGTACGGTCAATCATGGGCATTGGGTCTCTCCTTTCTTTTGGTTCACTCTTGTTGTTTTACTTCTGGGTTTTGCTTGGGTGTTTTGGTTTGGTGTTTTTACCTGGGTTGTCCGGGTTCTCTGTGTCCGGTTTCAGGTTCCTCTTCAGCGCCCGCAGGCGGTGCGGATCACCTGATTCACGTCCAGGTTGCTGCCGGCCTTCAGGGGATTTTCCGGGGCCGTGCCCTCAGGGAAGCCTCCCTTATGGGAATAGGTGCGCCCGAACAGGTACCCCTGGTCCTTTTTCAGGGCCTCGATCTGCTCCTGGATGCCGCTGTAGGTGCCGTCCTCCTGCCGGGTCACCTTCTGCTGGTCCACCAGGCGGAAGACAATGTCCGTGTCCCTGGGATGATGCTTTTCGATCTCCCGCCGCACGGCGTTTTCCAGGTGCATGTGCCCTATGGTCTCATCCCGCTTTTCCATCTCGCCCTTCAGGCCCTCAATGGTGCCTTCCCGGGCCTTGACTTCCTCGCAGAGGCTGCCGATGCGGTTTTCCTTCTCCTCCACGGCGCCGCTGAGTTCCTGGATTTTCGCGTCCTTCTCCTCCATGCCCTTTTTCAGGCGTTCGATCTGGTTTTTAAACCCTTCCGCCGCCTTCCCGGCGTCCTTTTCTCCTTCCTCCAGGGAGGTTTTCAGGGCGCTGACCTCCGCCTGCAGTTCGCGGCTCTGCTGGCGCTCGGCATCAAAACGGGCCTTGGGGATCCACTTGCCGTCATCCGTGTTGATGAGCCGGAGGTTGTCCACGCCGGCCACCTTTTCACTGACCTTTTCAAACAGGTCCTCTCCGAGAAATGTCTTCAGTTCGTTTACTTCCATATCTTTTTTCCTCCTGCTTTGAGCTTTTTATGCTGGCTCTCTCCCAGCCCTGCAGTCCGGCAACATGCCCTGCCGGCGGGCAGAATGCGTATCACGCTTTGCGTCTGTCTTATGCCTTTCCGTCCCCGTCCTGGGGTTTTTCCCCTTCATCTGTCAGGCCCCGTCTGAGTTCCTCAAAGGCTGCCGTGGTCCTCGGCGCCACGCAGTGGGACACCACGTAGCTGCGGTAGGCGGAACTCTGGCAGGATTTGAAGTTCTTCTCCGCCATGGTGATCTCATCAAAGTAGTTCAGGATCCTCTCCGCCGCCTGCCGGCTCAGATTCATCTTCTTCACCCCCTTATTCCCTTTGTCTTCATCCGCCCTTTTCTTCTGCCTCCTCCTCCCTGATGCGCTTCACCTCCCCTTCCACCATATCCGTCTCCCAGTCCGGGTGCAGCATGCGCACGCACATCTCCGTACTGGCTGCCCGGGCCTGGCGGATCAGGTTCACGGCCTGGGCTGTGGTGGTCAGGTCATTGGCAATGGAATCCGAGAACAGGGCCACCACCCGGTCCCCCTCCTCAAAGCAGCTGCCGTACACCACCGCGTCCAGTTGGATCAGGGCGGTGAGGATCTTTTCCAGGGGCGCCTTCCAGTAGTTCTCCTTCTTGGAGCGGGTGGCATAGCTCTTCTTTTCCCGGATATGCAGCGCCGTACCCGACTCCGCCTGGCCGTGGATGTCCATCCCGAAGGACTGGGGGGAGTAGCCGGCGATGGAGATGATGTTCCGCATGAGCTGCTCACAGGTCTGGGCGTGCTCCTGCGTGCGGATCTGGAACTGGGAGGGCTGGATGCCGGCACCTGACATTCTGGATGTGTCGATATCCAGTGCCACCAGGGTCTCCACGTCCTCATCAAATTCATAGGTGGCCGCCCCGTCCCGGAACATGGAGGCCGGGTTCCTCCTCAGGTACTCGGCGGGCACGATGAGCCGGGACTTGGAGAGCCGCACGTCCCGCATCCAGGAGGAATAGGCTTCATCCAGGGCGTCCATAAGGTCCCGCAGCCCCTCCAGGTCGCTGCGCCCCATATCCTCCGCGTGGCGGAAAACCCGGTTGGGCCGCATGTTGGGGATATAGGCGCAGAGCATGTCGTCCACAGGGGATACCACCTTCCGGTCATACCCCAGCTCCGAAAGCACGCTGTCCCCCTTATCCTCCCCCAGTTCGCTTTCCGTGCCCTCATAGATGCCCATGCAGATGGTCCCGCTCTCGTACCTTTCATACATGCGCCAGACCCGGCCGCTTTCCCGGTCCCAGCGGATGACGGTGAAAAAGTGCATGCACATGAGCATCCCCAGGCGGTACTCCGGCACCGCGTTGTCCGCCTGCACCACCGACAGCACCGGGTTTGGCAGCTGGTCGTTCCAGTTGATCTTCAGGCACACGCCCCCCAGCACCGAGGCGCTTTCCGCCGCCTCGCAGAGTTTGGAGTGCAGGGCGTTGCCGGAAACCAGGGCGGTCAGGCGCTCCTGCTTTTCCTTTCCCCGCCTTCCGTTTCCGGAAATGGAGTACCTGGGCTCCTCCCCGAACAGCAGATCCGCGCTCATGGCCGCGATATCCGCCGCCACCGGCACATGGACCCTGGCCTTGCCCTTTCTCTTCCAGAAGGACTCGCTGTCTGCCGTCACCCGCAGGGCATGGTGGTCGCCCCCGTACACCGCAGCGTACCTGTTATAGTAGCGGCGTCTTCTGTCCAGCAGCACGTCCCAGGCCTGCTCCGGCGTATAGCAGGCAAAGAAATCCGAAATGTTGATGCCCCCCTTTCTTTTACGCTTACGCGCCTGTGAGCAGGTATCTGGCGTAGGGATATACGGCATATTCGGTACTGTCCAGGCAGTCCACGGGATAGGATCCGTTGTCCAGCCGCTCCCACACCCCCTTCTCATATGCCCCCGCATCCCACACCGCAGAAGCGTAGGCATCCAGCCATTCCTTCATGTGGGCGGCGATGCGGAACCTGCCCTGACGCAGAAGCTTTTCGTTCAGCTCAATGCGCTGGTTGATGCCGTCTGACTTGTCAAAGGCCCTGACCTGAAACTGGTTCAGGCCCCTTTTCAGCAGCTCCTCCCGTATGCCCACCCGGAACAGCTTGTTGGCCGAGTCCACATACAGGCTGCTCAGGTTGGGGTACACCCGGGCCCAGATCCCCAGCCAGTCCGCCACCCGGCGGGTATAGTCATGCTCGGACATATGGGCATTGATCCCCTGGCGGTCATACAGGCCGTCAATGAGCACCACCTCCTGAAAGCCTCTGGTGAAGCCCGCCAGGGTCGCCACGGTGGCGTCCGTTCCCCCTACGTCAATGCCCACGCTGATTTCCTCCATCTGCATCCCCGCCAGCTCCCGGGGTTTCAGGATCACCTGATCCGGGTTGAAACTGGTGTAGATGCGTCCCGTGGCGGAGGTCCTGAGCCCCTCGATGTCCGCCTTGTACCAGACCGACCCCTTGTTGTACTTCCCCAGCTCCTTTTTCAGGCTCCTGGTGGAAAGGGAGCGGTTGTCGGCGATGGTGAAGTGGCCGTAGTTGTAGTCCGGGTTCCGCCCGGCCTTTTTCAGTTCGTCCTGGAAATCCAGGAACTCGGTATAGAACCAGTGCCTTGGCGGCTTGGGGTTTAAGTCCATGAACAGCTGCCGGCGGCTGGATGACAGGGTGCGGTCCAGCACTTCCTGCACAAAGGTCTGATGGCACTCATTGACCTCCGTGATATAGGCCGTGCCGTAGGACTGTCCCTTGATGGCCGCCGCGTCGTTGCTCTTTCTCCCCCCGGCGATGACCACCACCTTTTCCCCGGTGAGGCTGGAGATATACAGGGCCTCCCGGGCGTTGTACTTTCCCTTGTGGCACCGCCCCGCGAAGATGTGTTCCAGCCCGAAGCCGTTGGAATCCAGAATGTTCATCTTGGCCGCCCCTATGCTGACCCCCGCCGCCAGGTGGAGCCGGTCCGGATGGGTGTCCAGCACCATGGACCAGGCCAGCACGTTGATGATGTTCTTCCCCGCTCTCTTCCCGCCCTCGGCCACGCTGAGCCAGGCCGTCTGGGCCCGGCGTATGTATTCCACCTGGCTTTCCGAAAACGGGGCATAGGCGATCAGAAGGGTCCCTCCCCTTCAGCCTGTTTGCGCCCGGCCATTTTCAGGGTCCGGTTTTTCAGCATTTCCTGCCAGGCTTCCCTTTTCTTTTTCATTTCGTCTTCTTCCCTCTCCATGCTTTCCTCATCCGCCTCCTCCACATCCTCAAGGGTCCGCTCCGGCAGGGGCTGGTTCAGCCTGTCGGCGATGGACTGCAGCTGCATTGAGATGGCCTCCCGGCTGTTGTTGATGTCCTGGGCATGCTGCTTTTCATATGCCAGGTCGTAGAGTTTCCTGTCATACTCCTTCCTGTGCTCCAGCCTTGCCCAGTCAATGGCCATCTGGTGGCTGAGTTTCTCATACGAAAGGCGCAGCATCCGGTTCCTGTGCATTTCGTCCAGCAGCAGCTTCAGGCTGGCCGGGTTCCCGTTCACCGCCCGGATCATGGCGTGCACGATGGCGGCGGTGCCCAGGTTCGCCTCATCCTCCTTAAGGCCATAGCTCTTAAGCCGGCTCAGGGTGGTTTCCATGTCCCTGGGCCGGGATTCCATGACCTTCCGGATGATCCCGCTGACGGAGTCTCCATGAAGTCCCGGGGTCAGAAGTTCCCTGCCCGCTTCTTTCGGTGTCTCCGCTTTTTCATCCGCGGCTTCCTCCTGCCGTTTTTCCGGAGGTCCTCTCCTTTTCAGGCGCCAGCCCTCCAGGCGGGGAAAACCCCGCCGTCTCCGTTTACCCGGCTGCGTCACGCTCTTCCTCCTTCTTCCTTCAGCTGCCTGCTCCGTCCAGCAGCCAGTTCACAAAACCGGGCACATAGCCGTACGCATCCGTGTACGCTTCCAGCTTTTCCTGAAGTAAAGCTGCCTCCTGTTCTGTCAGCGGAATGCTGAAACTCCCAAAACGGAGAAGGAGTTTTCCGCCTCCATCCAGGCCCTTCCCTTCCTTTTCCTCCATGTCCATATCCGGGTGTTCCAGATCCCGGATCAGCTCTTCCCAGCCAAAATCCGCATCCCCGAACCGGATTTCCTCCAGTTCCTTTACAAGCTTCCCTGCATCCCAGCGGGCGTAGTCTCCGGTCCGGTTGTCAAGTAAGCGGAACTTCCGCTTTTCCTCCTCCGTCAGTCCCGTGACCCTGAGCACCTCGGCCTCCGTGATGTTAAGGTTCATAAGGGCCTTCAGGCGGGTGTGTCCCGCCAGGATCACGGAATCTTCATCGATGATGATGGGGGTGATATAGGCTGTCTGCCGGATGCTTTCCTCCGTCTTCTCAACCGCTTCCCGGTTGTCCCTGGGGTTGTTCCCGTAGGGCTTCAGTTCTGAAAGCAGAACCATTTCGAATGTTTTCTGCATGCCGCTCCTTTCTTTTCTTCCCCCCGGCTTTTTGTTTCCTACACCGACAGTGTAGCATGCGGACCCCCTGTGATTTTTCGCATTCTTCTGCAAATTTATGCAACTTTTATGCAATTTATAAAAAACCGGAAACCATTGTGCCGCAACGGGTTTCCGGCTCATATGGCTTTCCGGTTTTCAATTTTCTTACCGTTTTCTCCCGATATTCTAAGAACATGGGTGGGTAAAGCAGGACTGGCAAACCATTCTCCGATCAGATATACTCCCCATAAACAAAATAAGGCCCTCCGCATCGATATAAGGATTGGAGGACAAAAACATGATCCATCCCTGGCATGAATCATGCTTAACGCATTCTGAATCAGTCTTTCGCTGATATGCCTTCTGGATTTGCGAATCATGTCAAACGCATTATCGGCTTCTTCTTTTGAAATCAATCCCGTCTGGAACGCTCTGACAAGAATACCTGCACTTCCCGTTATTGAAATCTTCATGTTTTGAGCAATTCTTCGCCCTGCAATCTCATCCATCAGAAGAAGATCTGCCTTCGTTTTATCCGCAACAACAATAATGGCTTCACTTTCTCCTCGGTCAAGGCCTGTTGCTCTTTGAAGAAAGTCCACACGATCATTATCGTTTACGCTGACCACCTTCAGGAAACTGCTTTTCTTTATCAGATCAGCTTCAGCTTATTATTCTTCATTCGAAGTCACCTCAGAATAAACCGCATCTGGAATTACTACTTCCCCAAACAAGCCGTGAAGAATTACCAGTTTGGTGGCTTTCATCAAGGCAATCAAAGGCGTCTAGTGTAGCGTCTCAATCAATTTTTTTAGTTAAAATGGGCCTGTTTTTTGAGGCTGCCGATCGTGAAAGGCAGCCTCGGATCTAATGGCTATGGGGCCGTTCGCCAACCAGGCATGGAGCTGAAGTTGAAGAGTCTATGTGTGGAAAATACCGTCGCATCTCCCGGTCGGACATTCCTCCCCAGCCCAATCATACACACATAAAAAAAGTACCCAGCGAACCGGGTACTGCTAATAAATCACCACATCATACACTTATGCTCTGTTCTGCTATGCTATGCTCTAAGGAGCGTTGATCTATTTGGCTGTCAAGCCCTCCTGTGGTTATTATCTGTGAATATTTACGCCTGCTTGGGCGCGAGGAGCGCAAGCACATACTCCTTGGTAACGTTGAACAAGTTCGTCACCTTTGTAATAATGGTTTCATCCGATGCGCCATCTGCCCTGAGCATTCTGATTGCACCTGTGACCTCTCTCTTTCGATTGTTATCTTCCATAGCTTTACACATATCCCTAACTTCTTTTGAATTATAACCTCGCAGGCATTTTGAAGCCTGATATC
>CAMOVR010000126.1 GCA_946627565.1 uncultured Clostridia bacterium | reverse complement strand
TGGCTGCGCACGCCCATCCGGCCCTGCGGACCCGGTTTGTGTACCGGGACGGGGACATCCTGCAGGAGAGAAGAGATACGGATCCGGTTCATGTCATCGTGACAAATCTTGATAAAAAACCTGACTTCAACTTCTTCCGGGAACATGTCCGTCCCTTTGATGTGTTCCATGACCCTCTGTACCGCCTTGAGGTATACACCTTCCGAGGGGACAGCTGGCTGTTCATGGACTTCCATCATACGGTATCTGACGGCATCTCCGGGGAGATTTTCCTTGAGGATGTGAGACGTGCTCTCAGAGGGGAAGAGGTGCCTGAAGAAACCGTAACCGCCTGGGACTACGCCCTGTATGAAAAAGAGCAGCTCTCAGGGGAAGTCTTTCAGAAAACAGAAGCGCGCTTTGACAGTCTTCTTAAAGGCGCCCAGGCAGCGGTGCTGCCGGAGGTGGGCAGGGCGGACGGGAAATCCTCGGGCACGGTACGCGTCAGCCTGGAGGGCCGAGAGATTTATGCTTTCTGTGAGAAAAACGGGGTTACCCCCGGGAGCTTTATGCAGGCAGCTTTTGCGGAAACGGTGCGCAGAATATGCCGGGAGGAGAAAATCCTGTATACCACCATCTCCGGGGGACGGAGCGCAGGCGCGGTGCTGCGCCATAGCGTGGGCATGTTTGTGCGGACCCTGCCGGTGACGGCGGAGAACCCGAAGGATGCCACCGCCGGGGACTATGTACGGGCCATGCATGCCCAGCTTCTTGAAAGCTTTGAGATGGAGATTTACCCATACACCCGGGTGGTGGAACGCCACGGAATCAAAGCGGAGCTTATGTTCGCTTACCAGGGCGGGATGGAAAATGGATACACGGAAGAAACAGGCCTTGACGGAGATTCCCGGGATGCCGTCAAGCTGCCGGTTTCCGTGGATGCCTGGCCGGAAGGGGACAGCTTTGTCCTGGAAATTGAATACGACGGCATGCGCTACGGCAGGCAGGAGATCCTGCGTTTTGCCCATGCCCTGAAGGCTTTCTGTGAAAGCCTGGCCACGGCGGAACGGGTAAAAGATGCCCGGCTCATAGAAGAAGAAGACAAAGAGCAGCTTCTACAGCTTTCCCAGGGGGAAAAGCTTACATATGACGAATCCGAAACCTGGGTCCGGCTGTTTGAACAGCAGGCCAGGAAGACCCCGGACAGGACGGCTGCCAGAGACGAAGGGGGAAGCTATACCTATAGGGAGCTGGATGAGGTTTCAAACCGCATTGCTGCGTGGCTTGTACGGCATGGTGTAAGGGAAAACAGTTTTGTAGCAGTCCGGATGGGCAGGGTAAAGGAATTTATCTCAGCGGTGCTTGGCATTCACAGGGCAGGCGCCGCGTACCTGCCCCTGGATCCGGGGTATCCGGAGGAACGCATTGCCTGGATGCTTAAGGATGCGGAGGCTCAGCTGGTTCTGACGGAGGAAAAGGTTGCGGAGATCCTGGCGGAAGAGCCAGATGGTGCAGACAGCCATTTCATATCCCTGTGCCGTCCGGACAGCCGGGCCTACATGATCTACACCTCAGGCTCAACAGGGATTCCCAAGGGTGTGGTGATAGGGCACCGGGCGCTTCTCAATCTGGTGCATTTCATCCGGAAGCGGTGGCAGCTGACAGAGGACAGCCGGATTGCCCTGCACGCCACCTTTGCCTTTGACGCTTCCGTGGAGGACATGTTCCCGGTGCTGACGGTGGGCGGAACGCTGTATATTGTTCCGGAAAGCGCAAGACGGGACCTGATGGAAATGCGCGTGTTTATCCGGGACAACCGGATCACCGGAGGCTGCTATGCCACCCAGTTCGGCCAGCTGCTGGGGAAGGATTACAGGCTGGATCTTGACTACATCTGCCTTGGAGGGGAAAACATGACCGGTATTCCCCAGACCGGCGGGCGGGTATACAATACGTACGGCCCCACGGAATTCACCGTGGACGCCGCGTACCATGAGATAGACAGGAACCGGGAATATGACGTTATTCCCATAGGGCGGCCCCTTTACAACTGCGCGGGGTACATCATGGACGGGAGCCTGCACCTTATGCCCTTTGGCATGGCAGGGGAACTGTGTCTTGCGGGCCCCCAGCTGGCGGAGGGCTACTGGAGGAGGCCGGAGCTTACAGAAGAAAAGTTCTGCGAAAGCAAAGACCTGCCCGGCATACGCCTGTACCGTACGGGGGACCTGGCCAGATACAACGAAAGAGGCGAACTGGAATACCTGGGACGTCTGGATGACCAGGTGAAACTCAGGGGCTACAGGATTGAACCCGGGGAAATCGAGAACCGGGCTGCCCGGTATCCCGGGATCCGGGAAGTCTGTGCGGAAGTCAGAAACGAACAGCTGGTGCTTTATTACACCCTGAAGACGGCGGAGGAAGCCCTGAGACCGGCAAGCGACGGGGCTTTCCGGGAAGGCCTGCGGGCATTCCTTTCGGAAAAGCTTTCGGACTATATGGTGCCGGGGGTATACATGGAACTGGAAGAGATGCCCCTGACGCCGGTGGGCAAGATTGACCGGAAGCTGCTTCCGGAGCCGGAGACGGCGGACCGGGGAGAATGCATCCCGCCTGAGACGCCCTTGCAGGAGGAGCTGTGCGGGATGTTTAAGGAAGCCCTGGGGCTTGAAAAAGTGGGCATCAACGAGAATTTCTTTCTGATCGGGGGAACGTCCATACGGGCCATGAAGGTACTCCTTCAGATGATGGCAAGGGACATGCCGCTGAATTTCCAGGACCTGTACAACCACCCCAGGGTGGAGGAGCTGGAGCAGCTGATATACGAAAAGCAGCGCAGCAAAGAAAGCGCTGAAGAAAACAGAGAAGAGGAAATGACACTGGACAGAAGCGGGGAAGAAACGCATTTTGCCTGTCTTGACAGGAACCGGCCGGAATACCTTAAGGATATCCGCTTCCGGGATCCCGGGAATGTCCTGCTGGTGGGTGCCACGGGCTTTCTGGGTGCCCACATCCTGCAGGCACTGTATCACAGGACAAAGGGCAGGATTTTCTGTCTGGTCCGGTCCGGGAAGCTGGGGGCCAGGAAACGCCTTCAGGAAATCATGTTCTATTACTTTGAGAAAACCCTGGAGGATCTTCCGGGAAACCGGATTGAGGTGATAGAGGGGGATCCCCTGTCGGAGGAGACCCTTGAAGCCATCGGGGGATATGATATACAGACGGTGATCAACTGCGCCGCCAGCGTCAGGCACTTTGCCGATATGTCATCCCTTATGCAGGCAAATGTGGAACTGGTGGACGGGCTGATCGACCTGTGCATAGAAAAGGGCGCCAGGCTGATTCACACATCCACGGTGTCCGTGGCGGGCTCCAGACTGAAGGGGGAGGGCCAGGGGGAGATCTTCCGGGAAGATGAGATGGATATGGGCCAGATGACCGATGACAACGGGTATGTACACACCAAATATCTGGCGGAAAAGCATATCCTGGAGGCGATAGACCGGCGCGGCCTGGACGGGAAGATCATGCGCCTGGGGAATCTGATGAGCCGCAGCTCGGACGGTGAATTCCAGATCAACTTCAACACCAACAACTTTTTCAGAACCCTGTGGGCCTTCTCCGCCCTGGAGCGTGTTCCGTACTCCATTCTGACGGATGCAGAGGAGTTTTCACCGGTGGATGAGACCGCGGAGGCCATTGTGCTTCTGAGCGGAACGGACAGACAGTTTACGGTCTTCCACCCCTACAACTGCCACCAGATCCAGATGGGGGATATTATCATCGCCATGAACCGGGAGGGGTATCCGGTTACGCCGGTGGACGACGAAACCTTCCGGGAGCTGGTGCGGGAAGGCATTGCGGATCCGGAGACAGGTGTTGCACTGTCACCGCTGTTTATCTATGACTCGGATAAGGACAGTCAGATGGAAAGCATCCCGGCAGACAACACATTCACCACAACGGCCCTTTATCTTCTGGGCTTCCACTGGTCCGTGACAGATATGACGTATCTGGAAAATGCAATTCGTAAGGTGGGAGAAAAGCGGCTGTAAGGACAGGAATCAGTGAAACAGGAATCAGTGAAACAGAAGTCAGTGAAACAAAAATCCAGAAAGGACAGACAATGAAACGAATCAATGAATGGCCGGAACTCAAACTGCTGTGGCGCGGGACCTACCGTTATGTGATTCCTCTGATTATGGGCATGGTGCTTTCCCAGTCGGCACCCGCGGTGGACGCGATCTGTGTTGCCGCTGTGATGGGGGAGGAAGCGCTGTCTGCGCTGATTACGGTGATGCCCATGGGGTATCTGATCAGCATGATCGGCACACTGGGCGGACTTGGCAGCGGCGTCTATATTTCAAAGTGCTCCGGTTCGGGAGACAGGGAGAGGGCAGGGCGTGTCTTCACGCGGTCGGTGATCATCATGGCCGCCATCTCCTGTCTGATATCCCTGGTGGTATGGGTTTTTCATGAGCCGTTTCTGACACTTCTGCACACCACAGAGGATAACCACGATTTCACCCGGGATTACCTGCTGGTCATGCTTCTTGGCAGTCCCGTGATGACCCTGGCTTTTGCCTCTGAGTATTATCTGATCAATGACAACAATCCGAATCTGGGCATGATCAGCACCATGGCGGGCGCTGTTGTCAACATACTGACCGATTATCTGGGCATGTATGTTTTCAGGGGCGGCATCTGGGTAGCCGCCCTGGGCACCGTGCTGGGCAGCCTCTTCACCTGTCTGGTGAGTCTGCTTCATTTAAGGAAAAAGGACCGGCTGTGCAGGTTTGTTTCACCAAGGCGCCGGGAGGGGGACCTGAATGTGTGGGAGATCCTCAAACCCGGCTCCGCGGAAGGGGTCATGTACCTGCTGCTGGGCGTACAGCTGCTGGTGCAGAACCATGTGCTCCGCAGCAGCGCAGGCATAAGCGGACTTGGAAATTCGGCCATTATTGAGAACCTGCAGCTGTTCTTTACGATCATTGTCGCAGGTACCACGGATGCTCTCTATCCCGTGGTTTCAGCTTACGAAGGAGAGCAGAACAGGAGCTGCATGCTGCTGGCCAAACGTACCCTGGCCAGGATCAGCTACGTCCTGCTGCTCCCTGCTGTTGCTTCCCTGTGCATCTTCCCGGAGATTGTTTTCTTCCTGTTTTCGGTGGATGACCCGGTCATGCTTGCGACGCTTCCGTGGAGCATCCGTGTGGTCAGTGTGACAGCCACCCTCAATATTGCCAGCACGCTGATGATTGATTATCTCTCCTCAACCGAGAAGGAAATGAAGGCAACGGTGGCCATGGCCATCCAGATTCTGGCTTCCTGCCTTCTGGCGATTTTACTGGAGGAATCCTGCTCTGTGGATGCCCCCTGGTATGCGGACCTGCTGTCCAATGTGATCGTCCTGGTATACCTGATTCTCTGCGGTGAAAAAGTTTTCAGGGGAATGATTCTGTTCTGGCCTGAAAATCTGCGCATGCTGACCGGCGGAAAACTGAACAGCAGGAACCTGAAGGAATGGGAGGCAGCATCCGGGGATATCCTGAATAGGGAGGAAAGGCAGCTTGTTTCAGAAAAGATGACAGGGCCGCTTCTCGCTTCGATGCCGGAAAAACAGACGGACAGCAGCTGGACCATTCTGGAAAGAGATGACGGCAATATGGCGGTGATCCTGCGCTATGACGGTCCCAGGGACAAAAAGGGAAAAGACGGTCCGGAGGAAGAAGAGGAGAAGGAACTGGAACTGAATACCTGCATACGGTCGGAATTCTTTGGTATGCACCGGCTGATGATGGTGCTGGACCGTGGAAAAGCCTCCGCAGGTGCGGAGGCTCCTGGAGCTGGTGGGTGAGATGTGCGGAAGGAAGAGGAAAGTGAAAGTCACAAGCGGTGCATGCCGGGACTGCGATGCCTTCTTCCGAAGAACAACATATAAGCTGCCCGCGGATGTGATCCGGGACGGAAAGATGATCCGTTTCGGCAAGGAGCTGATCATTCGGTACATTGATAAGGTGATTGTTGAGGATAACGGGGGCAAAGTCGTATTCAAGGCAGAAATTGAAGTATGCGTTTTGTGGGGAGGGCTTCGGCTCTCCCTGTCTCTTTACAAGGTGCTGATGAGTTACCCACCAATGTCTGAGATTCCCTATAAAATCCGCCAGAATTCCGTCATGAAATAGCCATAATTAAACCGCCAAAATATCGGTTCTGTATTCTTGCAGAGGTGATCATTTTGTACTTGGTGTGGTAACAGAATTCTCTCCTGGCTATCAATACCTGGAGATCATTGAGTAGATGGTGGGTGTCAAGAGCGAAGCCCGCAGGGTGCGTTTTATGCTCATGCCGATGGGGCTGGGGCCCCCGGAAGGCGGGAGGGATAAATCGCACTCTTGACACCCTATAAAGACACCCTTCCGGGCGCCACCTGGCGAGGGTAGCTTACTCTCCTCCTTAGCAGCAGTATATGCTGCTTCTCGTTATTAGCATCGGTTGAAGACCCAAAAAACTTGACTTTTCCCTCAACGGGGATTAGAGTGATACACGCGTAAAGTGAGATGCTCAATTCTGCGAAGGGAGGCAAAAACATCATGAAAATCCCTGTGGGGTTTGAGAATTTTGACGAAATTCGGAGAAATCAAAGTTATTATGTCGATAAGACTGAATTTCTTTATGATCTGGTAGAAAGGACGGATAACAAAGTCAGTCTGATTACCCGTCCCCGCCGCTTCGGAAAGACACTCATGATGAGCATGATGGAGAACTTCTTCAGTATTCAGAAGGGTGACAGCCGCGATATCTTTGATGGGCTCAACATCATGAAGCATGAGGCATTCTGCAGGGAATGGATGAATCAGTATCCGGTGCTGTCCTGGACGCTCAAAGGTGTGGAGGATTTAAATTTTGATGGAGCTTTTAAAACATTAGAGGTGAAACTGTCTGATTTGTGCAAGGCACACGAGTCATTGCTGGAAAGTGAGAAGATCAGCAGAGACGATAAGACGGTATTTCTAAAGATGATGGAAAAAAAGGCTGATCCCTCGGAGATCAAGGGTTCCCTGAAAACCATTATGCGGATGATGACAGCTGTTTACGGGAAGCCCGTGATTCTTCTCATTGACGAATACGATGTTCCTCTGGCCATGGCAAGCGAGCATGATACTTCAGAAAATGGCTACTATCAAAAAATGTTGAATATCATCCGTGGCATGTTTGAAGCAGCGATGAAGGGAAACAATTTTCTGAAATTTGCTGTTATCACAGGATGCCTGAGAATTGCTAAGGAAAGTATATTTACAGGAACAAACAATTTCAGATCATATTCGATTCTGGATCGGGCATTTCCTGAGTATTTCGGTTTTACGCAGGAAGAAGTAGACACGATGCTGCGGGAAACCGGAAGACAGGATAAAGCGGAAGTAATTCGCACATGGTATGATGGGTATATCTTTGGAAACACTTCCGTGTATTGCCCCTGGGATGTCACAAACTATGTTGCAGATCTTTTGCGCAACAAAGACACAGAGCCTGAGAACTACTGGAAAAACACGAGCCATAACGGGATTCTTCTGACATTTTCGGAAAGAACAGACTTTGATATAAGCGACAAGTTTGAAACACTGCTCAACGGCGGAACCATTCAGCAGAGGATAACAGATGCGCTCACCTATGATACACTTCATGCATCCGAGGATAATCTGTGGAGCGTGCTGCTGATGACCGGTTATCTGACAAAAGCAGACCCTGCATCGGATGACAATCTGGTTGATCTCAGAATCCCCAACAGAGAGATCGCAGGCATCTTTGAGGAAACGGTTGTTCAGCGTTTCTATGATACTTTGGCCCAGGACCGGTCAAAGCAGCTGGAACTTATGGATGCCCTGTGGAACGGAGATGAGGAAAAAGCTTCCAGACTGACGACGGACCTCCTTTTTGAAACCATAAGCTATCATGATTACCATGAGAACTACTACCATGCTTTTCTGACCGGACTCATTTCCGGCCTCGGATACGCGGTGAAATCCAACCTGGAAACCGGACTTGGAAGATCCGATATTGATGTGCGGGACAAAAAAAGAAGGCGGGCCATGGAGCTTGAAGCGAAGAAGTCAGAGAAGGAAGAAGACATGGAAAAAGACGCGATGAGGGGAATACAGCAGATACTCGACAGGGAATACATGAAAGGCCTGGAAGGTTATGAATCCGTGGTCTGCTACGGTATTGCTTTCTATAAGAAAAAAGCCCTGGTGAAGAAACTGGCTATGTAATGCTGAGGTGGATTCTGTCCATGATTTGGAATGAATTGCATCGTCATAATCTCTGAAACGGACATGGCATGGAACATCTGCAAAAAGCAGATCCGATGAAATAATAACGGGAGTGCAGCCCAACAGGCCGCCTCCGTTTGACGGAACTTTTTTGCGTTTCTCTTCCAGTGTTAGCCAGCTGTCTTCCCCGACGATTTTTATACTTGAATTCTCAGAATCCCAGCTCTACCGTATTGTGCTGCCATTTCTTTTGTGGTAAAATAGCCTTTGGAAAGGGCGGTGAACATGGAAGCAATCAATATCAGCTATGCTGAGATTGTTGAGTTTTACAAAAAACTCGGAATCGATACCGATAGCGACAATACCACCCCTCAGACACAGGAGCCTCCTGCCGGATGGGAAATGCCAACTGCTTTTGACAATACTCCATTGGTTTTCAGTAATTCCACGACTAATCCACCTCAAGGTCTTGGCTAACAACCAAGACCTTATGTTTTTGTTAGGGATATCATTGCTTTGCCGTCCTGGTTTTCAATAATCTTCACTGTAGCAGTTTGGTCAAGCGTAAAAATGTAGGAATGATGAAGACTTAATACAGCATGCTGTAATGCCTGTTCGGATTCCAAATCTGTAATTCTAAGTCCAATTTTCTTGCATTTTGCTATGTCAAAATGTCGATCATGTGCCTTTGAATCCTGGTGCTCATTTAATGCGTTTGCAATTCGCTCAATGACTGCTCTGTCGCTTTCTTTTGAAGCATCGAACATACATGTTCCAAGCCATTCTTTGACTAACACAGAAGAAAGGTTTATCGCTGAAACGGCCCTATACATCAATGGAGCAGGATACCTCTCAAGCACCAGTTTCCAATATGTCAGCAGTTTTGGTTCATTGACTAATTCTGCTTTTGCTTGATTAAACATACTGAGAATGTCATAAGCAGGAATACCATTTAGCTGCGGATCTACAGGGCCAAGGCTTGAATGCTTGCCCATTACAATCTCTTTACCAGAACAAGCTATCATGGTGCCTGCAGACATTGCCATGTGTGGAACAATAATCCGTATGTCAGAATTGAACTTTGTTCTGAGGTACTTAACTATCGATTCTGCAGCAGTGGGGCTACCACCGGGAGTATGCAAAATCAGATCAAGACCTTTCGAAGTATCCGCATCCTTGAGAGCATTCATGAATCCGACATATCACCATCGTTGATGTCTGTGTTCGGTGCAGTGGCCTTCGTCAAAAACCCGGAGTAATAAGCAATTACATTCCGGTTTGTTAATTTCGCGAGGTTGTGGATGTATTTTCTACGAACCACATCGAAATTACCAGGCGTGGTTTGAATCTCTCGAAGAATCTCATCCCATCCTGCCACTACCAGCACCCCCCCCCTCTTCTTTGGTGGACCCTTGCATTGCATAAGGACTCAATGCAATCGACTTGAATTTCGAGGAAGATGATTCAAATTGAAAACGATTTTTTGATCATGACAGTTGTATGTCAGCTGCATATGAATAAGAAATGATTTCACCCTGCTGTGTGGAACAATATCCCTTTTCCTGATGAGAATAATCAGAAATCTGAACCGACCCGAAGTCTTTGAATTTTTCATATACGCGTTCCAGCACTTCAATTTCAGCTTCGGACAGAGCCCTTGAAGTAACCTCGCACTCAGGTATTACTTGATGCTTCTCATATCCGTTATCAAATGTCACTTCAATATGGACAATGTGATCTGCAGTCATTTTTCCGATGAGCATATCAAAGTTATCTGGAACAGGTCCGTAAGGAAGATGCACGTATTTTAATCCAGAGATCGAAATGCCATTTTCTTTATAGAAAACCATGTCTGCATAATTGAGAAGCTTCATCAGTTTTGTTTTCAGAATCTCCGTACACTTATTGGCAAAAAACAGAACCATAGCACAAAGTTTCTCATAATCAAAGCCTTTGAAGCCATTCTCTTCACAAGGAATCCGCGAAAAGAAATGATCAAAAAGCCGTATTCCAACACGAAATTCTGAATCTTGTTCCAATCTATCAACAGTATCCAATAATTTTTTCTTTTGCTTTTCATCAAGCGAAACTTCGTTTTCAGTCAGAAAGATTCTCATGTTTTCGGGCTCACGTAAAAACAATAGAAGACTGTTATGAGCCTTGTCTTGAATCGCTCCATTTTCATATCTGCAGATGGTCTTATCGCCCCAATTTAGAAGCCTTGCAAAACCTCTTTGGCTAAGGTTATATTGTTCACGGATTTTTCTGATTTCTTCAGGAAGAAGAAGCTTGTGTTTTCTACGATATTCATTGTATGCATGTAGCAGGGTGGCGTTATCTAGTTCTTCGCAATAGAACTCTTCGCCGCATTCTGCGCATACCAGCACCTGAGCATTAACTTCAATTGATTCACCACAAACTACGTAAGTCTCTTCTTTTGATATCACCTTTGTTTCGACTTCTTTTCCACACACTTCGCAATACTTTCTCATTTTCGCTTCCTCCTCTCCTAAATAAAATCATCCTCATGAAATCCAAGGCATTTTAGAATATTCTCGCCATTCTCCTGAACAATTTTGACTTTCACATAAAACTGCGTCCCGTCAATCATCTTTTTGAATTCCCATATATCTCCTGGCCGATTGGCATCGTAATCCTGCTTTGGACCTTTAATAATCACTGACAACAAGCCCCATAATCTCAGCTTTTGCATCGGCAATTGTTAGGCCATGCTGTGCCAGTGCTTGAAGATTCTTTCTTCGTGGAACAAAATCATACTTTCCATTAGCGAGTAAACTCTTTACGTTGGTAAGATATGCCACAATGTCCACGCTGCTTGCCAGATTGGTCACCCCCTTAGCTTTTGTGTACATCATAATAATATAGCATTGCCCCCTCTTTTGCCAATAGAAATGCGGTCATATGACCGCATTTTTTAAATTATTAACACTTACCGTCTAGATGGTCCAAACGGCCTGCTTTTTTCCAGTGAGTTGTGAGGACGGTGATCCTCAGAACGGAGGAAG
>CAMOVR010000125.1 GCA_946627565.1 uncultured Clostridia bacterium | reverse complement strand
CTGTTTGGCATCATCGTCAGCTTTATCTCCACGCCACCGGCCAGATGACCTGTGCGTTTGTGCTGTGCACGAAAAAAGACCGCATTGCTCTTTGCATACGGTCTTTTTTCATGCTCATACTTCTGTGACAATTTCAAGCAGTTCCTGTATATCCTTCATATTCCAGTCGCCGGCACCGTGTGCTGCAGCATCGCCCAGACAGGCAACCTTCATGCCTGCCCTGTGGCCTGCTTCCGCGCCGGACACGGCGTCCTCCACCACCAGGCAGTTTTCAGCCGGAACGCCCAGCATCTCCGCCGCCTTCAGAAACACTTCCGGATCGGGCTTTGAACGGGTAATGCAGTTGCCGTCCGCCACCGCGTCAAAGAAGTCCCCGAGTCCGATGCTCTCCAGGATAAAAGGCGTGTTTTTCGAGGAGGACCCTATGGCCATCCTGATCCCGGTACCCCGGAGCCGCTGCAGGGTCTCCCTGACATTCTCCGGCAGGTCTGAGGGCTGCATCTGCTGCAGAAGCACTCTGTACAGACTGTTCTTTCTTTCCGCCAGACGGAGCCTCTCTTCTTCGCTCAGTTCGGGCCCGATGTAGCCTTCAAGAATGATCGCCAGGCTCTCCATGCGGCTGACGCCCCGCAGCCGGTTGTTGATTGTCCGGTCAAAGGGAGCACCGATTTCATCGGCGACAGCCTTCCAGGCCTGATAGTGATATTCATCCGTATAACAGATGACGCCGTCCAGATCGAAAAGTATTGCTTCAAACTGCATATGTATTCCAGGACGCTTCAGCAGAAGCGCCTTTTCCTTTCCGCTGTAATGTCTTTACTTCTTAGAATTGTCTGCGTGCTGCGCACCTCATGGGCACAGGTACAGATTGGGCGTGAAGCAGAATCCGGAACGGTTTCCGCTTCACGCCCGTCCAGTGGTTACCGATTCAGTTGTGTAAAAGAGCTCCGAAGTAAGCGTCTCAGCCGGGCTGTGCCGCTGAAAGATACACAATCGCCTCATAGGGCTGGAGCAGGCCGGTCTGGTGGGTGGGGTAGTTGGAGATCAGCACCTGCCCGCTGCCTTCAGAAACCGTTTTACAGCGGACTTTTCTGTCCGTCCAGTTGAGAAGGACGGTCAGCCGCTGATCTCCCATCTCCCGGGCAAAGGCGTAGACGCAGGGGTCGTCTTCGAGAAGGGGAATAAACGTGCCGTACACCACGACAGGGCAGGTGTGGCGCAGATGAATCAGCTGTTTGTAGTACGAGTACACACTGTCCGGGTCCTGTACCTGATCCGCCGCGTTGATGAACAGATAGTTCGGGTTGACGGGCAGCCAGGGCGTACCCGTGGTGAAGCCCGCGTTCTCTTCCCGGTTCCACTGCATGGGTGTCCTTGCGTTGTCCCGGGCAAGGCGGGCAAAGTAGCGGAGCATGTCCTGCCCGTCCACAAGGCCGGAGGCGACCCACTGCTCCCAGGCGTTGTACACTTCAACATCCCGGTACTGCTCCAGCTGGGTGTAGTATGCGTTCGTCATGCCCAGCTCCTCGCCCTGGTAGATGTAGGGCGTGCCGCGCATCATGTGAATCATGGTGGCCAGCATTTTGGCGCTGCGGGTCCGGAAGAGCTCGCTGTCGTTTCCGTAGCGGGAAACCTGCCGGGGCTGGTCGTGATTGCCAAGATAGACGGTGGCCCAGGCTTTGCCCTGCAGCCCGGTCTGCCATTTGTTCAGGATCCGCCGCACATCCGTCAGCGGCGCCCCGTGGTCGCTCCATTTGCCGAGCTCCCCGCCGTCGTTCAGACCGTCGTTGTGCTCAAAGGAGAACATCATGTCCAGCTCGCCGTCTTCCGCGTCCGCGTAGCGCAGGAGCTGCTCCACGGTGCCGTCCGCCTCACCCACGGTCATGAGATCATAGCCGGCGAGAGCGTTTTCACGCATGAGACGAAGGTACCGGTGGGTGGTTTCCGTGTGATGGCACGCAGGCTCAAAACTCCCGAAGAGGGCGCCGGGCACAATGGGACCGTCGTCAAAGTTCTCTTTCCCGATCTTCCCTATGGCGTCCATGCGCCAGCCGTCAATGCCCTTTTCACTCCAGAAGCGCATCATACGGAAGAGGTCTTCCCGGAGCCGGGGACTGGCCCAGTTCAGGTCCGGCTGCTCTTTTGCGTACAGGTGCAGGTAGTACTGCCCGCTGGCCTCGTCTTTTTCCCAGGCGGACCCGGAAAAGACGGAACCCCAGTTGTTTGGGGGACCGCCGTTCTTCCCGTCCCGCCAGATGTAGTAGTCACGATAAGGGCTGTCCTTGCCTTTGCGGCTTTCCAGAAACCAGGTGTGCCGGTCCGAGGTGTGGTTGACCACCAGATCCATCACCAGTTTCATGCCCCGGGCGTGGATGGCGTGCAGCATCTCATCAAAGTCCGCCATGGTGCCGAATTCCGTCATGATGGCGTAGTAATCCGAGATGTCATAGCCGTTGTCCCGGTTGGGGGAGGCAAAGATGGGAGAGCACCAGATCACGTCGACGCCCAGGTCCTTCAGATAGTCCAGATGGGCGGTGATGCCGGGCAGGTCCCCGATGCCGTCCCCGTTGCTGTCCGCAAAACTGCGGGGATAGATCTGGTAGACCACGGCTTCCTTCCACCAGGCCCGTTTCTCAGCTCGCATGCGCTGTCCGCCTCCTGTTCTCTGTGTCGCTCAGACCTCCGCACCCGCCCCCGCGGGGATTTCCGTCATCCGGCCCTTCAGACAGAGGGTTACGGCCTCCGTGCCCCGGTTCTCGACGCGGAGCCGTTCGCCTTCCGCCGTCACCTGCAGGTCCTGCCCGTGCCAGGTGAGGGGATAGATCAGGCGCTTCCAGCCCGCCGGCAGCCTGGGGGCGATGTGCAGGTCCTGCCCGCGGATCCGGGTGCCGCCGAAGCCGTAGACCACGCACTGCCAGATGCCGCCCATGGAGGCCGTGTGGACCCCCGCGTCGCTGGAACCCATGTTGGGCCCCATGTCGGTTTCCCCGCAGCCCGTAAAGAACTGATAGGCCGTGTCGATTTCGCCCAGATCCGCCGCCAGGACGCAGTGGGTGCTGCGGCTGAGGGAGGAGTCGTGCAGGGTGCGCGCCTCATAGAAGGTGTAGTTCTTCTGCCTGATGTCGGGGCTGAAGAGATCGTCCATCAGGAGCAGCAGGACCACAGTGTCCGCCTGCTTGTGCACCTGGAAGGTGCAGATCTGCTCCTGGTTGTAGTCATTGTAGATGGCCCCCGGCTGTCTGCCCTTGTAGGGGGTCAGGTCGATGTGCTTCAGATCGAAGTAGCCGTCAAACTGCGGAACGATCCCGTCGGCGTCGGGCTCGGGCAGATACAGCTTCTCCAGTACCCGCCTCAGGTCCTGCCGCAGGGAGGGAAAGTCGAACCTGGCCCGCAGGGCCCGGCTTTCGGCGGTGTCCCGGGTTTCCAGCAGATCCATAGCCTGCAGCGCCAGGCGCATGTTGTGGGCCGCCATGTAGTTGGTGTAGGCGTTGTTGTCTACGTTGTCCTTGTATTCGTCCGGTCCGATCACGTGGCGGATCTCATACCGGTCCTTTTCGCCAATCCATTCCGCCCGGCTGGCCCAGAAACGGCCGGTGTCCAGCAGGATCTCAAAGCCGCAGCGGTCCATGAAGGCCCAGTCGCCTGTGGCAACGGCGTACTGCCAGACACTGTAGGCGATATCCGCGGTGATGTGCTGTTCCAGAATGCCGGTGAGGATGGGGATGGGCTTGCCGGTGACTATATCCGCGGCGCCCCAGAGGGGCGTTACCTCCCCGTCATCCGCCCATGCGGCCTCCCAGGGGTACATGGCCCCGGCAAAGCCGTTTTCCTTTGCCTTTTTTCTTGCGCCCACCAGACCCCGGAAGCGGTATGTCAGCAGGGTGCGGGCGATCTCGGGCCGGGTCAGCATGAAGTAGGGCAGGATAAAGATCTCCGTGTCCCAGAAGGAGTGGCCCTTGTAGCCTTCGCCGGTGAGCCCCTTGGCGGCAATGCCCACCCGGCTGTCCCCTGGGTTGACCATGATCATCAGGTGATAGAGGGCAAAGCGGATGAGCAGCTGATCGGTCTCATTCTCCGCCTCGATCCGGATATCCTGCTTCCGCCAGATGGCTTCCCAGGCTTCACGGCTTTCCCTGAACAGAAGGTCATAGCCCTTCTGCTTTGCCTCCTGCAGGTGCTTGCAGCCCTTTTCCTCGGCTGCGCCGGCCGCCTCCTCTGCCGGCAGCCCGTCAAAGGCCAGGTCCCGGCTTGTATGGACGGTGGAAAGCTTCTCCAGCACCAGGGTGTGGCCCTGGGGAACCGTGAAATCCGCCTGCATGCGCATGGCTCTGCGGTCCAGCACCGGCAGAAGCTTTCCGGAGATTTCCGCGCCGTCCAGCAGATACCGGTGGGCCGCATGGAGACAGACTGTCACACCCGATTCCATGGTCTGCGTCGTCATACGCAGTATGTCGTTGCCGAAGATCCGCTTGGTACCCTCGTGAAAATGCTGCGTGCCGGTGTTGGTCACCTGTCCGTCGATTCCGCTGCTCATGCGCAGCGTGCAGTCGGCGTCCAGGGGCGTGACGGACACGCGCTGGCCCAGCACATGTCTGTCCGCCATGGAGACGAAGCGGGAGAAGACCAGACGGAAGCGCTGGCCGTCGGGATGCTGCCACTGTACCGTCCTGGTCAGCTCTCCGGTCTTCAGGTCCATGACCCGCAGGTAACTGTCCAGCCCGCCCCGGTCCATGGCGAAGCGGCAGCCGTCGAGGGTCAGGTTTATCTGGGTGAGGTCGGCGGCGTTGGGCAGCTCCGTGACCTCGCTTTCATCGAAGCGGTCAAAGGTGCCACAGATGAACATGCCCCGGGTCTGTCCCGCATAGGGCTCCTCCAGGGCGGCCCGCTGGCCGAGATACCCGTTGCCGAGGCAGAAGATCGCCTCGCATTTTCCCTGGTGGTCCCTGTCGAATGCGGTTTCCGCGATCAGCCAGTTTTTCCGGTCGCCTGTGCCGTAATTGTATTGTATCATCCTTCTTCAGACTCCTTTTCAGCCCTTGACGCCGGAAGCGGCGACGGAAGCCGTGACCTGCTCCTGGAAGAGGGCGTAGATGATGATGCCCGGCAGCACGACGATGGTCAGAGCAGCGAACATGCGGGTGTAGTCGTAGGAGAAGGCCTGATTGAAATAGGCAAGGGATACGGGGAGGGTGCGGTTCTGCTCCGAGGAGGTCAGCAGCGCGGCGTAGTAATACTCGTTCCAGTTGCCCAGGAACATGAGAATGCCGGCGGTTGCCAGCCCGTTGCGGGCCAGGGGCAGGTTGATCTGCCAGAAGGTGCGGAAGAAGCCGCTGCCGTCAATGGAGGCCGCCTCATTGAGGTCCCTGGGGATGGAGGCAAAGTTTGCCTTGAGCACGAACAGGCTCATGGCGATGCCGCCGGAGAGGTAGACCAGCCACAGGCCGGTCCGGGTATCGTACAGGCCCATGTTCATGATCATCTGGAAAATAGGCTGGGTCTTGGTATGTCCGGGTACCAGCAGCGTCAGGGTCAGGATCACGTAGATGAAGTTCTTGAGCGGGAAATTGTACTTGGCGATGACATAGGCCGCCATGGCGTAGAACACGATGGAAACGATGGTGGAGCCGCCGGCGGTGATCAGGGAATTGACAGCGTACCGTCCGAAGGAATACTGGTTCAGCACGGAGACATAGGCGTCAAAGTTCCAGGTATCCGGGAGGGAAAAGGGATTGCCGAGAATGGCGGCGTTGCTCTTGAAGGAGCTCATGATGACCCAGACGATAGGATAGACCGACACCAGGACGATGAAGAGCAGGAACAGATAGGCGAGGATCAGGTACACAACGCGGCCGGGCGTCATGGGTTTGATGCTCCTGCCGCTCCTGCGGGCGGCCGCGGCCAGCTTTCTGGCATGTCCGGCAGTGTTCACGGTTGTCTGCATGTTTTCTGCCCTCCTGTCAGTACACGGGGTCGTTCATCCGGAAGACCCGGTTGATGATCTGCATGGTGACAATGCCGAAGACGAACATCAGCATGGCGGTGGCGTTGGCCAGACCGTAGTTGAAGTCGGTGATGGACTTGGTCAGGATCAGGGCCAGGCCGTAGGTGTCGTTGCCGGGGCCGCCGCGGCTGGTCAGGGCGATGTTCTCGTACATGGCGATACGGCTGGTGACCGACAAAAGCACGCTGGTGCCGATGGCGTTGCGGCACAGGGGCAGATCGATATGGATGAGCTTCTGGAAGCCGCTGGCGCCATCGATCTCGCAGGCCTCGTGCAGGGAAGCGGGGATGGCCATGAGGTCGCCCATGACCACCAGGGCCACGATGACGGCGTAGAAGACCCAGGTGAAGGTGATGGCCCAGAAGGCGGCGGGAGAGGAATAGAACCACTGGATGTGGCTGGAGGGGTCAAGCCTTCGGATCAGGTTGTTGATGACGCCGATGTCGTCATTGAACATGAAGCGGTAGATCATGGCCCAGGCCGCGCCGGAAATAACGTTGGGCACCATGTAGACAATGCGGACGAACTTCCAACCCCTGAGCCTGTTGTAGAGCAGAACGCCCACCGCGGTGCCGATGCCCACGTGCACGGTCATGGCGATGAGGGACCACCACAGAAGGTTCCGGATGGCCGGGCCAAAGCTGTTCATGGAGAACAGACGGGTATAGTTGCGGAAGATGGTGCCGCCGAGATCGCTGAAATCCAGCGACCACTGGGGGGGAGTGTAGCCGTTGAACCTGGCAAAGGAGGTCACGAAGGTCTGGAAAATGGGCTCCACATAGAAAACGGCAAACAGCAGCAGCGTCGGGAACAGGAAAGCATAGATCCATGGAAAACTGCGCTTTTCCATAAGGGTATACTTTCCGCCTTTCCTTCCTCGTCTGACAGTGCTCACGAAATCATCTCCTTTATCGTATGATGCGTGTCCGCCTGCAGCATGCACCGGGACACGGGCTGGCGTGATGCTGCGTTTTGCGGCACCGGGCGGATAAAGAAAGGTCCCCGCCCGGGAAAGCCCCGGGCAGGAACCTGGAAGCAGAGGCCTTCTCAGTCAAGTGCTGTTTCCTGGGCCAGAACAGTCAGCTGCTGGCAGAAAGCTTCGGGGGTCAGCTCACCGGAGATCAGCAGAGGCAGCAGGTTGCCGAACTCGGTATTGCCGATGGAACTCGTCATGATGTCGCCGACATTGGGCACAATGATGGTGTCCGCGTTCACAGCGTTGACATACTCATAGAGGAGCTTGTTTTTGGAGGCAGCGGCCACATATTCTTCGCTGGGGGTCAGCTTGGGCGCCACGCCGCCTTCGGCCAGCATGTAAGCTTCAATGTTGTCCTGCTGAAGCGTGAAGAGGATGAAGGCCTTGGCCACTTCCTGCTGCTCGGCGGTAGCGGAAGCGGGAATCCAGTACTGGAAGCCGTCATTGTTGGCCAGGGCCACATTGCCGGGCAGTACGTCGCCGCGCACGTCAGCACCGTTGAAACCGTTGGACCACTTGCCGCCGTCCTCGGCGAAGTCGCCCACCATCCAGGAGCCGTTGGCGATGACAGCCGCATTGCCGCTCATGAAGGCGTTGGCCGCGTCCGCGTAGACTGCGCCGATCTGGTTGCTGGTGCCGTTTTCCTGCATCATCTTCTGCAGCTTGGCCACCGCGTTGATAATGCAGGGCTGGTTGTAGTCCATGAGCTTGTCGATGGTATGGGAGGAGAGCAGTTCGGCGCCGCCCTCTTCCACAGCGATCAGGCTGCCCAGCACCAGCTGGGTGGTCCAGGCGTTCTCACCGGTCATGAAAGCGATCTTGTTGTCGCCGAGGACCGCGATGAACTCGTCCCAGCTCAGGTCCGCGCAGGTCTTGTCGCCCAGATTAATCATGGAACCGTTGTAGTACAGGCCCATGGGGCGGGTGACGGGCACGCAGATGGAGAAGACCTTGCCGTCCTCAGTGGTGTTGTAGGCCACCTGGGAGTCGATCAGGATGTCCATCAGGTTGTTGTCAGCGATCAGGCCGGACAGATCCACGAACATGTCGTTGGGAATGACCACCTGCTTGATCCACTCGGTGTCGCCGCCCTCAATCAGGAAGGGCAGGGCATTGGCCGCGCCGAGCTGCTTGATCTTGTCGGTATACATATCCTGGGTGAGTTCTTCCAGGGTGATGTGATACTTGCCTTCATAGGCGGCGTTGAACCGTTCCACCAGAGGCTCAAAGAAGATTGCGCCGACGTTCTCGCCGGTCTTGTAAGTGGGCAGGGTGACTTCGACGACGCCGTCGGCGGCAGCAAAGCTGACCAGGGACAGGGCCATCATGAGGATCAGTGCGAGGGAAACGAGTTTCTGAAACAGTTTCATTTCTTTTTCCTCCTGTTTTCTATTTCATGTAGTTTTCCTCTCAGGACTATGCCTGGGATTATAATGAAAAAAACAAGACTGTCAATGAGAAAATGTGGTTTCTGGTAAGGAAATTATAAGAAAACGACAACGAACAGTTTCAAAAAGATAGAAACAGTTTCAAAGAAGTTTCTTTGCAGATCATTGAGTCCGGAAACTGTTTCGTAAACTGATTTCTCTGTTTCTTGAAACAGTGCGGAATCCTGCTATAATGAAGCATATGGCAGGCTCTGAGGGGGGAATCCGGATGATGAATACACCGAAAATCGCAGACATCTGCAGCCGTCTGGGACTCAGCAAGGCGACCGTTTCCAAGGCACTGAACGGGTATGATACCGTTTCGGAGGAAACCCGCATCCGTGTGCTGAACTGCGCAAGGGAGCTGGGATACACGCAGGCGGGGAGAGCGAAAGACGTCAATGCGCGGCTGACAAGAATCGGGATCATGCCCGTTTCCGTCACCGGCAATCCTGACGGCATATCCATCTACCAGACCATTCTGGACAGTCTCCTGGAGATACTGGCAAAGGCGCACTATGACACCGTGCTGATTCCCCCGGCCATCCTGAAGGACACCTCCATGTCGTATGAGCAGGCCATGCACAGCCTGAACCTGGACTGCGCCATGCTGACAGGTCTGCGGCTGGACGATCCGTATGCGAGACAGCTGCAGGAAACCGAATTCCCGACAGTGCTGTGGGACATGCGGGTGGACAATCCCCATGTGCACTGTGTCAGCTGCGATTCCATCGAAGGCATGCGCATGGCGGTCCGGCATCTGCTCTCCCTGGGGCACAGGCGGATCGGAATGATCTGCGGGCACGAGCAGGCGCAGGTCAGTCTGCAGAGAAGAGACGGCTACATCCTGGCGCTGGCAGAGAAAGGCATTCCCTACGATCCCTCCCTGGTCTACATGGGAGACTTTTCGGAAGCCGCCGGCGTGATGGGCATGACCATGCTCATGGAAAAAAACGTGACCGGTGTGGTCTGCGTCAGCGATGTGACTGCGCTGGGCGCGTGGCGGGCGGCACAGGCCATGCATATCCGGATTCCGGAGGACATTTCCCTGATCGGCTATGACAACACGAATCTGACAGGCTACATGACCCCGGGTCTGACCAGCGTGGACCAGCATCCCGAGCGGATCGGCCAGCTGATCGCCGTAACCATCGACAGTACAATCCGGGGCCTTCCCCAGGGCGATTCCGTCATTCTTCCGTCTCTGGTCTGCCGGGGATCCACGGCGGCACCGCGTGGCGGGGAAGCCTGACCGGATAGAGATACTGTGATATATACGGTGCTGTACGCATGGTGAAACCCATACCGTTTAAGGGGGGCAAAAGGGATTTCAGATTTTCCTCTGGGAATTATGTGTTTGTATCAAATACCTCAGCTCAGGAGATGAAATCGATATCTTACTCCCAACCGAACACGTTATGGCAATGTTTGAGGAGCAGATAAGAATTCTTTTTAATCAGAAGGAGCCGCTGGCCAAGCAAAATGAGATTGCAAGTGAAGCCCGCGACCGTCTGCTCCCCAAACGCATGTCCGGCGAAATCGCCGTCTAAACGTTGTACGCTGAAAAAGGAAGGTGAAACAGGATGAACCTGCTGGAACAGATTGGGTGTCCATGGATCGACCTGACGCCTTTTCTCGATGACAGCGACAGGCTGACCGCGCTGTACCTGGAGCACCGGGCGAAGGGGAAAAAGCTGGGATACACGCCGGTCTTTATGGATCGGAGTATGGAAGAGAAGCAGTGGTTCTGGGATTATTTCCAAATAGATGAATCGTTTCGCGAATATGCTGCACTGCCCAGAGCGATTCTCAAAAAGGCCGGCTCAAAATCATGGCCAGAATGGTTTCATGAGATTCATCAGCAATACGTGATGTGGGATGATGACCTGGACGAAGATGATCCTCTGTACGAGTATGGTATGCAGCTTGCCAGCAATACCCTGCCGTTTCCCCCTGATGCGGAGTATGAAGCCATGGTCCACCCTCTGAAGCCAGAGGCGCTCCGTATAGAGAAGTGGCATGGGCTTTGGTCTGATCAGAAGGACGAGATCTTCTATGTTGATCAGGATGATGTGCTGGCGCTGATTCCGGTCAGCTATCCATGGCAGGTCATGGCCTTACTCCCAATTGGCGGTTTCAACTGGTGCCCGACGCCGGAACACCAGACAGCCTTTGCGAAGCATATGTATGAAGACTACGGTGCAGAGATTATGTCCGTGAACAGCGTTGCCATCAACTACTATCTTGAGACGCCGCTCACGCAGAAGGAGTATGTGTACGCTGCGGTTAGAGACCTTGCTGTAATGGACGCCGACTGGTATCAGGACATTGAGCCGCATTACGTCTACGGCAAGCAGCGACTGTATCTGTGGTGGGACTAAAAGAACCGGTATCAGTTGCAGACAGATTTGGCTGTAACCAGAAACTCAAGGGGTACAGATCGTGAAGCCCCCGAAGCAGGCCTTGAGTGACTACTCGCAGAACAAGAACGGCACCAGCCACGCCGACCCGACCGTTGACAGGGACAAGCTGATTGCCCACATCCTGGAATCGGTGGCTGCTGCCACAGCGCTTTTGCGTGAGCAAAGCTTCGATCTCCTGACCCTGATCGCAGTCACCGGTTTGAAAAAAACACATAAAAAGTCAATAATATATGTTAATCCATAATAGATGAAATCGACATACCTTCTTCGCTTGCCAGCAGTATCCAGTAAAGTGTTTCAACCTTCAGATTCTGTTGCCGTGAGGAGTCGGACATCGCTGCTTCGATTTTTTTGCCGGAAGGGGCGATCTTCCGGGACTGCGCCCGGCTGTATTTCCTGCCGGATTTTATACGGTTTAAAATGAATGGAGCCTTACGATGCGGCGCCCCCTTCCTGTCCGGAAGCGCTTTCCGTGAGGCTGTTCCTGCAGGGCAGGGACTGGCGCGCTGCCGGATAACCTGCCGCCTGGATCCTCCCCGCGGTGCCGGG
>CAMOVR010000124.1 GCA_946627565.1 uncultured Clostridia bacterium | reverse complement strand
CTGCTGTCGGGACTGCCGTCGGAACAGCTGTCGGGACTGCTGTCGGGACTGCCGTCGGAACAGCTGTCGGGACTGCTGTCGGGACTGCCGTTGGAACTGACGTCGGGACTGCCGTCGGGACTGCCGTCGGGACTGCCGTTGGAACCGCTGTCGGGACTGCCGTTGGTGCTGCAGGTACCGGCGTTGCAGGCACTGGCGTTGCAGGTACCGGGGTTGCGGGTACCGGCGTTGCAGGGGCCTGTGTTGCACGTGTCGGAGGCTGTGTCCAGGCAGGCCGTCTGGGTGTTGGTGTACCCGCACGTATAATACTCGGTGTTCCTGACGGTTTCGTTGTTACTGTCTGGACCACAATGGGTGGCGCTGCATCTGTAGCCGTCTGTACCTTAGGAGCTTCTGTGCCGGGAAGAATGGCTGACACCCGGAATCCTTCATTTCCACTGTCTGCTGCAGGCTCGCCGACCTGTTCTTCTTCCGGCCTGGTTACCGTCTCAAACCCTGTCATGCCTTGAACTGCAACCGGTGTGGGACTTGCTGCAGGCGCCTGGGGTCTTTTTCCGGAACTCATGATGACAAAGATGATTCCCGCCACCAGAAGGAGGCCTGCGGCAATGATGATAATCAGTGTCGTTTTGTTCAGCGTCTTTTTCGGCCTGGGTGCAGATTCCTTCGGTGCTTCCGGCCGCGGGGCCGCCGGTTTGGGCGGTTCCGGACGTTCTGCCGTTGGCTTTGTCTCAACAACTTCCATGTTGTGAGATGCGCCGCCATTGATCTGGTCAGGATTAAAGGCCCTCTCCTGGGGCATGGGCGGGATCGGCAGCAGATTGATCGTCATCAGGGGCTTGCCGTCCTGTCTGCGGAACAGAACAGGATTGTCCGCCATGCTCTCGCACTGGACAGAGATGGGAACATTCCCCGCAGGAGTAAAGATGCTGTAAACCGTATTGTTGGCCCATTCCGTGTCAATACGGGTAAGAGGGCGCTTCTGCGTGGATGCTTCAATCAGCTTGCAGCCCTGCTGGAAACGCTGGGCCAGTTCCGGATCCGGCTTTGACAGGGACAGTTCCATGCTCCCCGGATTGCGCCCGACGACTCTGTTGGGACAGAATTCTTCTATCACAACAGGCATAGAGGTCTCATTGTGAATGCCCGTATAAATCTGGCTCTGACGACTGCTGGTCTTCATCACGCCAATACGGTATTTCCCTACAACGCTATCCATAGGCAGAGCAGAGGGCGGCAAAACATAATCACTGCGTGAAAAACCGCACTGACTGCACCTGCCCATTTCATACTTTGGGCTCAGACAGGAAGGGCAATACTGTACACTCACAGCGAAACCTCCTCAGGGGATACAGGCGACAGACACTGTGGTCTGTTCTTTGCCTGCAGATTCAGAAATGTAAGACCGTGCGGCATGAATGAAAGGGCGATCTGCTCGCGCCCGTTTCAGTTCCGTTCCGCAAAGAGTTTTATACGAAATACTGAAGCAGCACCTGCGCCGGCTGCCTGTGTGAAATGCTCGCACTTTGCACAGCCGTGCCGGCGCAGGATGTACTTCAGACGGACACGTTACGCGTGCCAGCTTACAGAATAGGTATTGCTGCCCATGGTAATGGTGTCATTCTGCTGCAGAACCACCGGGCTTGTAATCCTGTTCCCGTTCACCTTGGTTCCGTTCATGGAATTGTTATCCGCAATCGTCATAACAGAACCCTGTCTGGTGATGGTGGCATGGACCCCGGACAGCTTGACATCACCGGGAATGGCCAGCATGGCGCCCCGGCCTGCTTCACGTCCGATCACCAGCCGGCCGCTCTTCATCTCGCCTTTGTAGACATGGCCTGTTGCCGTATCCCGCAGGGTAACAACAACGCCCGTCGCCACAGCAGCTGCGGGTGCGCTGACCACATTGCTGCCGGTTTTGGCTTTCTTGCCCTTTCCGGTCTTGAGGATGATCAGGACAACCACAAGAACCAGAATCACAACGGCAAGAATAATGCCGATGATCAGTTCCATGGATGTGCCGGTGCTTCCGCTGCCGGCCTGAATGGAATTATCAATACCGGTATTGAAATACGTGCTGGCCGTCGTCAGGGTGCTCATGCTGATGGATCCGGGGCTCGTACCTCCATCATCGGTGGCCGGAACCGGATCTTCCCAGTACTTGTGCCATGCATCATACAGATCATCTGAAATAATGCCCGTTGCCGTAAGGTTTTTGCCGCCGGATGTGGTCTGCGTAATCGTCAGTTCCTTGCCCACATTGGCCAGAACCCTGGGGTTCAGAACCAGGAAGACCAGTTTTCTCTCGGCTTCCCGTACACGGTTGACGGCTTTTTCAGACCATTCGCTGGAGAGCATATCCGTGATGAAGCCCGTGCCGCCCACAGTCAGACTGGCTTTCTGGGCCAGTTTGGCAGCATTGTCACGCCAGCCGCCTTCTGCAGCACCATAGCTCTGTTCGGAGCCGGCCGTGCAGATGATGTGGGTTGTTATGGCCGCATAACGGTTCAGCGTGGATTCCACGTTTGAAATCACACTGGTGGTCACATCACCCGGGGTAACAACCACAACCGCCACGTTCATCATGAGCGCGCCACGGTTTGCGACAATGTATTCCATTACCTTTGCAAGCGTATTTCCCAGCATGGAGGCATCCGTTGTGCCGGGGGTCGCGCTCAGGGTTTCCTTGAACTGAGCAGGCTTTTCCATGATGATGGCCGGTTCACTGGATGAGAGAACCAGTGCGCCTTCATCAATATCGGATACCAGCCCTGAGATGCCTGCCAGAACCTCGTTTTCGGTTCTGAGAACATAATCCGTAGAACCCCGGGTATTCCTTCCGTAATCCAGAACAACAAACCAGGATGTACCGGCCATGCGCAGGGATACTGCCGTGCTGACTTCCAGATTGCCATTTTCTGTGCTGGCCTTGAATGTCAGGTCCTGTTCCTCCGGAAAATCTGTTGTTCCGGTCAGATACAGGGTTCCTGTTTCTGAATTCATACGGACGCCTTCCAGCGTGAGAGCTTCCACAGCCAGAGCGCCGGATACGCATGAAAACGCCAGTATGCATGCCATGACAAGGCTCAGCAAAACTCGACGCATATCAATTCCTCCCTAAAACATATGGAAGTAAGATGTATGTTTGGTTCTTAATCATTTTGGAAACAAAAATCATAAACGGTTTTCACGGATTCCGTGTATACCGCCGTGACGGAGAGGACCCGTTTCAGCAGTGGAATTCGAGGACTTCCTTGCCAATGCGGATAATGGAGCCTTTCCTGAGGGGAGCCGATCCCATGGGCTGAAGACGGCGGTTATCCACATACGTACCGTTCATGGAGTTCTCGTCCCGGATTGTCCACCCCTGCTGGCTGGAATACTGAATGGAGCAGTGCAGACCGCTGACGGTGGAGTCCGGGATAATCAGCCTGGCTTTGGTGCTGTTCTTGCCGATCGTTATGCCCGGTTCGATGTTTACAGTCTTTCCCTTCCAGTCGCTGGCCGTCTCGGCTGCCTGCATGCAGACCAGAGCCGCCCGCACCGTGGGTTTCTTCGGCTGGGAAGGCATCCGCTGCGGCTGAGGCTTCTGAGGCTGCTGGGGGTGCGGCTGAGAGTGTGGCTGAGGCTGGGGCTGGGAAACAGCCGGCCTGGAAACCGGTCTGGATACCGGGGCGGATTTGGGCTGAATGTAAACCGCGCCGCTGCTTTTTGCCTGGCGGGGCTTGTTGCGCACATCAATGGTCACGCCAACAAGCCGCTCCAGCGGGCCGATGTTCTTCCCGGATGCCAGATAGACAAGGCCGCATATAACGCCCACAAGCCATCCATAGGAACCGTAGAAGAAGGAATAGACAATGCTGCTGCCAAAGCCCGGATTTCCGGACCCGTCGTCCTTTTCCACCCTCAGGCCGCAGATGAGCTGTCCCAGGGTGCCCCCGACGGACATGAGCAGAATCGTATCCAGAATCAGCACAACAAAGGGCAGGCCATACACATAGACCGGCAGCCCTGTCAGGATGCCCAGCAGGTTCATGGATAAATAGAAGCTTCCAACCAAGCCGGCTATAAGCAGGAAATATACCAGGACCTGCAGTCCCTGCTCTACAAACCATGCTCCAATGCGCCGGCCTACAGGCCGCTCCGGTTCCACAGTCGTATAGTTGGGGCTCATCATCGTGTGCTCCTCGTTTTTATTGAATGCCTGCTGCATGTCATGCGCCAGGGTGCGCATGCTCTGAGTTCTTTCCTGGTAATCCAGTTTCATGCCCTTCATCAGAACGGCTTCCATTTCAGGAGAAATATCCGCCCCAAGTTCAGAGGGCTTCTTCAGAGCATCCACCCCTGACTCCATCCGGTCAACCGATGCCACCGGCACCGTACCGACAATGGCACCGTAAAAGGTGGCGCAGAAGGCGTATACATCCGACCAGGGGCCCTGGTACTTTCCGTCCCAGTTCTGCTCCTGGGGTGAAAAACCGCTCTTCTTGACCCCGGGATAGGAACGGGAGTAGCCCTGAATGGCGACATGGGCAGCCCCAAAGTCGATCAGCTTGGGTATGACCCTGTCCGGATGCGCCCTGTCCCGGCACAGCATGATGTTGTCCGGCGCTATATCCCGGTGGAGAATGCCCTTGCGGTGCATATAGTCTATGGCGCCCATGACGGGATACAGCATCTTGAAGGCTTCATCCGCGCTGATTTTCTTCTTGCGCTTCAGATAGTCCAGAAGGCTTTCTCCCTCCAGCAGCTCCATGGTGTAATAGGCTGTCCCGTTCTCCTTGAAGGTGCTGAGCACCTGGACAATGTTCTGATGTCCCCGGAGCTCATACAGGGCCCTTGCCTCTTTCATGAAGCTGTTCATGGACTTTTCATACTGTTCTTCACAGTTCTGCTTGGGAATAATCCGGCTGCCCTTGCGGACAGCCAGATATTCCGGCATAAACTCTTTCAGGGCGATGCGGCACGAATGCTTGTGGTCATATGCAATATATGTAACACCGAACCCGCCCTTTCCGAGCCTCTTTCCCACCAAGAATCTTCCGTTTGCAAGAGTTGAACCCGGAGGTAAGGCATTGTCCCCGTTGCTGCCAGGTGAAAGTTCAGGCTCGCCACATCTTGTGCAGATGCCTCCTTCAACACTTGGCATCATGCAGCGATAGCACATCCTACCCAAGATTCATTACTCCTCCCAGGCAAATTTTTCCGTGCAGAGCGGAACAAACAGAAGCTTGGTGTTGCCCAGCTTCAGCATGTCGTAGGGCTGCAGTTCCACACGCCCGTCAAAAAGCTTGTCGTTGAGATACACAGGGTTGCGGGCCCCGTCACATTCGTTCAGATAGAACTTCCGGCTCTCGGTGTCATAGAGAATGCGGGCGCTGGGCACAGAACTGATGTGATCGTCCGGAATGGCAACCTGGTTCTTGGCAGGATCGCGGCCGATATAGGAGTATCCCATATACAGGCGGTAATCCTCGCCCTTGGCCTTGCCTTCCACGCATACCAGCCATCCGGTGGCAGGACGCACGGTGGCACCGTTGGTCTTTTCAATGCCGGGCCACTCAAACTTGGTTTCCTCTGCGGCACCCCATCCATCCGTATTCTGTGGTGCTGCACCGGCAGCGCCGGAAACATCCGGCACGGTGGAGCGGTCATAGGGATTGCCAAAACCGGCACCGTCGGCAGGCATGGTCTCGCCAAATCCGTTGCCGAAATCGCTGCCCTCAGCAGGCATGGTCTCGCCTACGGAACCAAAATCGTTAAAACTGGTTTCATCATAATTCTTCCACTCAGCCATATCTGTCTTCCTTTCCGTCACGCTGTCTGGCTCTTGCCGGCCAGACAGTCATATGCTGTAGATCCGTTTACAGGCTGTTCCGGTTCCGGAGAAAACCGCGGAAGCCGGAACAGCCAAATCTGTATGCCCTCTTTCATGTCCGGTATCCCGGATATGAATCATCAGTGCAGTTCTGCCTTGTTCTTGTCAGAGCCAAAGGTGATTTCCTGGCCACGGTGCATGACCACAGGACGTCCGGGCTCAACCTTGACACCGCCCACGAAGGTGCCGTAGGTGGAGCCGTTGTCAGCAACCGTCACTTCATTGCCGTCGAAGGTGATGGTGCAGTGGGAACCGCTGACGCCGGCCGTATCCTTGGCATAAACCACCTGGCACTTGGCCGGATCGCGTCCCACCACAACCGGTGTGCCCTTCTTCAGCTGGACCTCACGTCCGCCCAGAGAGCCGCCGAACACCAGGACGCGGCTGGACTTCTTGCCCTTCTGGGCAAGGATGATCAGGACGATGAGAAGAATGATCACCAGAATGGCAGCCACAATGATGATGATCATGGTGGTGCTCAGACCGGAGGCCACAGGACCCAGGGTGTATTTTGCGTCGGTAAGGCTGTTGAGAAGACGGACGATTTCAGAGGTTGCCACTGCATAGTTGACGTTATCCGTGGATGAGGCACCGCTGGTGCAGACACCCACCACATAACCGTCGTCATCCACCAGAGCACCGCCGGACATGCCAAAGGACATTTCGGCCGTTGTCTGGATCTGGTCACCGCCGTTGGTCACGGCATGGGTGGAATAGCGGCTGAAGAAACCGTGGTTTGTGGTGACGGAGCTTGTGTTGGAAATCATCTGATCGTTTACCGTACCGGTCAGATTGACTTCAGAAGCACTGGGGAAGCCCATGCTGGTGAGGGATGCATTGGTGGGGAAATCGGACTTGTTGAGCAGAACGGCTGCCTTGCGGTCCGAAATCGGGGTGTTCAGACGCACCACGGCCACATCTGCCCTGTCAGAAACGCCGGCCACCTGTGCCAGAACATAGCTGCTCCGGTCATTGATCAGCACCCGGATCTCCACGATATTGACATGGAGGTATGCATAATCCGTCAGGGAAACAGGAAGATAGCAGGTTGTATCCGCCATGTTGCCGGATTCCACATTGTGCATCACCACATGACCGGCTGTCACAATGTAGTCCACCGAGTTCGAGCTGATGTCGCCCACGGCAAAGCCGGAACCCGTAAATTCAATGAGTCCGTCTGGCGGAAGCAGAGAAGGATCTGCACGGGGGTCATCGACCTTAACGTACACATCCAGCCGTACAATGCTGCCCTTGGCCGTGTCAATGTCATAGGCCAGAGCCGTTGCGGCACAGGATACCAGAAGCATGGTTACCAGAAGAAACGCAAGAAACCTCTTTTTCATGGAATACCCTCCTCATATTTTCCTGTTCCCGGAGGAACAGATGAAAAACTGTATGAATGTGTTTTCTACCGGCTGACCCGGACGATCACCAGGCTTGCATTGCTCTGGCTCTCCCCCTGCAGCCTGCGCACCTGATCCATGACGCGTATTGCCGCCGGACCCGGAGGTCCCGTTCCGGCAAGCTTTATGAGCTCTTCCTCCTCAAGGACCCCGTAGAGACCGGAACTCATCATGAGCAGGCAGTCATCCGTCTGAAGCCGGACCGGTTCCTGGAGAAAGTCCACGTCCTTCAGCCCCTCCATGCCGATGTAGGCTGTCACCATCATGGCCATTTTCGCTTCAATCTCCGGCACTTCCCCGGCCAGGATGCTGCTCATCTCTTCCTGCAGATTCAGCAGATGGTCCCGGTTCAGCTGCAGAATTCTTCCGCTGCGCACAAGAAAGGTGCGCACATTGCCCACCGAGGCTATGCCAGCCCTGCCTTCCCGTATGAGCATGCAGGCCATGGTGGCACCCGTGGTCAGCTCACCCCGGCTCAGAAGACTCCGGTTCCATTCCAGAACACTCTTCTGGGCCTTCCCGATCATTCTCAGCACCTGATCGGATATGTCCGGGGCAGATGCCATATGTTCATAGTCTTCCCGCAGGGTGGAAATGGCCAGGCCGGCTGCCTTCCGGGCCGCCTGGTCCAGGCCGATGCCGTCGGCTATGGCAACCACCAGCCCCTTCTGGGGATCCGGATTGGAAATATACACCACATCGTTCTGCAGCTCCCGGGTCCCGATCCACTGGGCTGACCCGGTCTGGTACATGTACGGATCCGTCTTTGCCGGAGGCATCTTTTCCTCATTCTGTCTGTTTCTGAACAATCAGCTGCCCCCCTCTTCCGTCTCTGCCAGGGTGCAGTCCATAACCGCCACCGTACAGTTGTCCTGGTAGGGATTGCCCTTTTCCACGGTCCGGTCGATCATGGTGCAGGCCACCTCTTCCTCAGGAAGCCCCATGATTTCCGTGATTTCATCCTCCGTCAGCGTCCCGAAGACGCCATCGGTCATCAGGGCAATCCGATCCCCCGGGCCTACGGAAAAGGAATGGGAACTGCGGTCTGCCTGCGACAGTTTTTCCATGCCCACATACCCGGTCAGGGCATCTCTCTTGTTGTCTGTCCGGGCCCCTTCCGGCATGTAGCCCAGGCCGATCTGGACGTCCAGCCGCCTGGCCCGGTTCTGGGACCTGGTCAGCAGCACCAGGGACCCGCCCCGGTACAGGTAAATCCGGCTGTCACCTATGGAAAGGAAGCTGCACCGTCCCTGACGGATCAGGGCTGCCACCAGGGTGGCGCCGCATTCGCCGGGCTTTTTCTGGATCCCACGCACGGCTTCCTGGGCCAGGGCTGCGCCTCTGAGAAGGATCTGTTCCGGTGTATCCCCGATGCTGGACTTGTAAAAGGTGCTGACCATGGTGTCCACCACCAGCTGGGATGCTTCCTTGCCGTTTTTAAGGCCGCCGACGCCGTCTGACACCACGCACAGCACGCCGACATCCTGCTGGATTTCCGGACGGGAAGCGTTGACGGAATCCTCCTGGTCCTCCCGTTTCCCGATATTCGTATCCGCCGACATGCGAATCAGCAGTTCTGACATGTTTTCTCTCCTGTCCGTCACCTGGGCGATGCCCTGAACAGGTTCAGCAGCTGGAGCCTGGTTTCACTGTCCACTTCCTGCGTGTCCTGTTCCATGACATAGCCCACCTTCAGCGTATCATTTTCCGGGAAAGATACCTTGTACCAGGTCTTGTCCTCCATCCGGCTGGACGCCTGCACACACAGATATGTGCCTGTGCCCAGTTCGCTGAGGGTATCCCCGGTGGGAGAGTTGTAAACCGTTGTATCCCCGATGGTCATCACCATGGCAGGCTCCGCCTGAAGCCCAAGGCAGACCATAAGAACACCTGCGGCTGCCAGCAGAGCTGAGGCAAGGGCGGTCATTTTTCTGCCGATTCCCCAGGGGGCCTTCTGACTTTTGCTTTCCTCTGCCTCTCCCTGTTCCGCCGTGCCTTCGATGGCCTCCACCAGGTCCTTCATGGTGGGGTAGCGCTCCTCCGGGTCCAGGGAAATGCCGCGCATCAGGGCTGCCTGCGCCTCGGCAGGTATGTCTGAATGAAGCTTCCGGGGAAGCTTCATGCTCTTTTCATCATAGCGTCTCTGAGCCGGATTCGGAGGCCGGACACCGGTCAGAAGATAGTAGAGGGTCGCACACCAGGCGTATTCGTCGCTTCTTCCGTTGATGGCGGCTGTCTCCGTGTACTGTTCCGGCGCGGCGTAGCCGTCCTTGAGCAGTTTCGTGTGCTTTTCCCCGGCCTTCTGCTGCTGGCCGGCGGCACCGAAATCCAGCAGCACCGCCACCCCGTCATCCTTGCGGATCATGATATTGTCGGGGCTGATGTCCCGGTGGATCAGGTTCTGGCGGTGCAGGCTGTCAAGAGCCCTGGCAATGGGTTTCATGTATCCCCAGGCTTCCTGCCATTTCAGGGCACCCCGGCCCGCCACCACATTCTGCAGGTCTTCCCCTTCGATGTACTCCATAATGATGTACACCGTATTGCTGCGGCTGAAACAGTCGTAGATGCGTACCACGTTGGGCACGCTGTTGACCTGCGCAATGAACCTGGCTTCCGCCAGTGCCTTCTGCTTTCCTTTTTCAAAACTCCCGTCCGTGTCGGAACTGGACGCCCGGATTTCCATCCGGTTCTCTGACCTTTCCGAGATATCGGCGGGAAAATATTCCTTGATGGCAACACGCTTGCCAAGTTTTTCATTAAGACCTACATAGGTGACACCGAAACCGCCCCTGCCCAGGGCGCGGCCCACAATATATTTGCCCGCAAGCCTGGCAAAGGGAAGCTCCGAGTTCCCGTTCTGCCTGATCCGGTTGTCCTTTCCGCACACCGGGCATACCGCATCCGGGGCCGGAAGCTGGTTCATGCAGTAAAAACAGTATTCTCTTGGATCAATCATACTCCGCCCCTCCCCCTTCCGCAAATCAGACTGCACCATATGGCGTGCATACCGCACAAAAAAACGCAGAATCTGATGAAATATCTGTACTTCATATTTTCAGCTTCAGACGGCCGGGATCGTTTTTCCTTCCGCTGCGCTCACTTGAACGATTATAATGTATGGATACAGGAAAATCAATAAAGCGGGACCATCCGGGTAGAAGTGAACCTGTGTTTCTGATGTACAAAAATCAGAACTGTTGTTTCCACTTCCCGCCTTTTCGGAAGGCCGTTTTTTCAGGGATTGTTTCCATTCTGTCACATGCGTATCTGTCTTATCCTGCCCTGCCTCCGGGAAGACTTCCTGCAGTACTTTTTCCGTACCGGCAGTATTTCATCATACCCTTCATCAGTGAAACAGGCATCCGGATGTGCAAAAAATCTCATTTGATACTTTTTCTTGACACGCCATGGTGCCCATGCTACAATGCCCCCCGCAAAGGAGTGAGTGCTTTGGAAGAGCTGACCGGACTGCAGCAGGCCTTAGATGCCTCCGGGCTTCTGTGCGGGACGGATATTGCTGTCCTTAAGCCCACCCTGAAGACGTTTCCATCCGGAGAACGCATCCTGGACAGGCTGGACGGTGATCCGGCCGTTGGCCTGATCCTCAGCGGGCGCATCTCCGTGGCTTCCGATGCTGCGGACCGGAAGCTCGTGCAGATGCGCACCCTGGGATGTGGGGACTGCTTTGGCATTGCCAATCTCTTTTCAGATGAGCCTGTGTCCACCATCCTCCGGTGCGAAACGGAAACCGGTATTGCCTTCATCCGGAAAAGCACCCTGATACGCCTGATTGAAACGGACGGTGCCTTTGCGCTCCGCTACGCCCGGTTCTGCAGCACCCGCCTTCAGTTCCTGATCCGGCGCGTCGAGCTTCTCTCCACCCAGAGCCATCAGATGCGGCTGGCCGCCTGGCTTGCCGGCCAGAAGGAAGACGCCGTACGCTTCCCGGGAACCCGGGACATCCTGGCTGCCCATCTGGGTATGAGCCGCGCAGCCCTCTTCCGGGAGCTGGCCCAGCTGGAAAAAAAAGGACTCATCACCACCCGGGGCACGCTGGTAACCATTCTGGACCGGGAAGGCCTTCAGACCCTCCTT